>CALWLM010000001.1 GCA_944381515.1 uncultured Lachnospiraceae bacterium
GATTTTGATGCCGTTATGGACACCAATCTGAAGGGAGCCTTTCATATGATCCGGCACTGCGCCGGCATATTTCTGCGGGCCAGGGAGGGCTGCATTATCAATATCTCCTCCGTTACCGGTCTGTGCGGAAATGCAGGACAGTGCAGTTACGCCGCCTCCAAAGCCGGACTGATCGGCCTGACCAAGACGGCGGCCAAGGAGCTGGCTTCCCGGGGAATTCGATGCAACGCCGTTGCACCGGGGTTTATTCAAACAGACATGACAAAAGGGCAGGCGGACAATCCTCTGCTGCAAATGATTCCCCTGGGCGGGATGGGAGAACCGGAGGATGTGGCGGAGGCGGTGCTCTACCTGGCGACAGCCCGGTATGTAACCGGCGAGGTGCTGCGGGTAGACGGCGGCCTTGCCATGTGAGGAGAGGCAGATATGAGTGAAAACAGAAGAGTAGTAGTTACGGGAATCGGGGCGGTCAGCCCTCTGGGAAACAGCGCGCAGGCTCTCTGGGAGAACCTGAAGGCCGGAAAATGCGGGATCGCTCCCATTACCCGTTTTGATACGGAGAAATTCAAGGCAAAGCTGGCCGCTGAGGTGAAGGATTTTGAACCGGGAGATTATTTGGAAGTAAACGAAATCCTCCGCACCGACCGCTACGCCCAGTTTGCCGTGGCGGCTGCGGATCAGGCGGCCGCGGACAGCGGCATTGAGGGCAGCATGGAGCCGGAACGACTGGCAGTCTCCTTTGGCACAGGCATCGGCGGCATTGAGACTTTTGAGAGAGAGCATACCAAGCTGCTGGAGAGAGGACCCCGGCGGGTTTCTTCCCTTTTTATTCCGATGATGATCGCCAATATGGCGGCGGGACTGATTGCCATTCGCCACAACTGCCGGGGCAGCGCCATGCCGGCGGTAACGGCCTGCGCATCCGGCTCCAACGCCATTGGAGAAGCCATGCGCCTGATCCGTCACGGCTATGCCGACGGGGTGATTGCAGGAGGCACGGAGGCGGCCGTCACGCCGTCGGCTGTGGCCGGTTTTACCAATATGCAGGCTCTGTCCGTCTCGGACGACCCGGAGAGCGCTTCCCTTCCCTTTGACCGGCGCAGAGCCGGCTTTATAATCGGCGAGGGGGCGGCGGCCCTTGTTCTGGAGGAATACGAGCATGCCAGAAAGCGGGGAGCCAGGATCTACGGAGAGGTCTGCGGTTACGGCTCCAACTGCGACGCATACCATATCACCGCCCCTCATCCTGAGGCCAGAGGCGGGGCTATGGCGATGACGGAGGCCATGGAGGAGGCCGGTTACAGCGAAAAAGACGTGGTATATATCAATGCCCACGGCACGGGAACCCCCCTCAATGACCGGGTTGAAACAATGGCCATTAAGAGAGCGCTGGGAGAAGATAAGGCCCGTCAGTCCTACATAAGCTCCACCAAATCCATGACCGGTCATATGCTGGGAGCGGCGGGGGCGGTGGAAGCTCTGGCCTGTCTGCTGGCCCTTAAAGAGGGGATTATTCCTCCGACCATTCATCTGTATGAGCAGGATGAGGAATGCGATCTTTATTATGTGCCAAACCAGGCGGTGCAGGCAGATATTACCCTGGCTCTTTCCAATTCTCTGGGGTTTGGCGGCCATAATGCCTGTCTGGCTTTTAGGAAGGTGTAAAAATGAACGAGACAGATATTCGCAGATATGCGCAGCTGATGCGGGAACTGGAGCTGACAGCCGTGGAGATCCGGCAGGAAGACGGAATGGTCAGACTGGAGCGCAGCGCGAAAGCAGCGCCGGCAGGTCCGGCGCAGGGTCCTGGCATCACCGATGCCGTCGGAGCATTGCCGCCGGCAAGTCCGGCGTCCGCGGAGCCGGACTGCATCAGCGTAAAATCGCCGGTGGTGGGAGTATTTTATGCTGCCCCGGCGGAGAATGCCGCCCCTTATGTGACGGCCGGCGATTCGGTGAAAAAGGGACAGACGCTCTGCCTGATTGAGGCGATGAAGCTGATGAATGAGATCGTTGCCGAGGAAGACGGCGTAATTGCCGAGGTCTGCGTTACCAACGGTCAGGTAGTAGAGTATGGGACAGAGCTGTTCAGGCTCAGAAAATAGGAAGAGGAAAAAGGGTAAGATGAACCGAGAGGAGATTAAGAAAATATTGCCCCACCGGGAGCCTATGCTTCTGTTAGACGATGTGTGCAAAGAGGATGGGACGGCTGTAGGACACTATACCGTTCGGGGAGACGAGTTTTTCCTGCAGGGACATTTTCCGGGCTCCCCCATAGTCCCCGGTGTGATTCTCTGCGAAATACTGGCCCAGTCCGCCTGCGTTTTGATGGATGCGCAGCTGGAAGCGGGAGGGACGCCGGTATACACAGGACTGGATAAGGTCCGTTTCCGTTCGCCGGTGCGGCCGGGCGACACCGTCGAGACCCGGTGCCGAATCCTGCGGGCCAAGCATCCCTTCTATTTTGCCGAAGGGACGATACGGGTAGGGGACAGGCTTTGCGTATCGGCTGAATTTTCCTTCGCGATAACAGGAGAGTAAAATTATGTTCTCAAAAATACTCGTTGCCAACCGGGGAGAGATAGCGGTTCGGATTATCCGGGCCTGTAAGGAAATGGGAGTGTCCACGGTGGCAGTATATTCGGAGGCGGACCGCGACGCCCTTCATGTGGCTCTGGCGGATCAAAGCCTGTGTATCGGAGGCCCTGAAGCCTCCGAAAGTTATCTGAATGAAAATCAGGTGATCAGCGCGGCTCTTCTGACGGGAGCCCAGGCGATTCACCCCGGCTACGGCTTTCTGTCGGAAAACGCTCATTTTGCCCGCCAATGCCTGCGAAACGGTCTGGTATTTATCGGCCCCAGGCCGGAAAGCATGGAACGGCTGGGAGACAAGGCAACCCTGAAGGAACTGGCCAGAGAGGCCGGACTTTCGGTGATTCCGGGAACCCAGGCCCTAAGAAGCGTTCAGGAGGCCGCAGAGGAGGCCGAAAAACTGGGCTACCCGGTTATGCTCAAGGCCTGCGCGGGAGGAGGCGGACGGGGAATCCGTCTCGTCCGGGATGAAAATGAGCTGGAGGAGGCGTATATGCAGGCGGCAGGAGAAGCGCAGAGCGCTTTCGGCGACGGCAGCGTTTATCTGGAGAAATATATCTATCCGGCCCGCCATGTGGAATTGCAGATACTGGCTGACGAGCAGGGGAATGTGGTCTGCCTGGGCGACCGGGACTGCTCCCTGCAGCGGCGCAACCAGAAGCTGATTGAGGAGACCCCTTCTCCTGCCGTGGACAGCCGCAGCCGGAGCGAGATCATCGATCTTGCCGTGCAGGCGGTCAAAAAGATCGGATATGTGGGAGCGGGAACGCTGGAGTTTCTGTTAGATGAGGAAGGCAGGTTCTGGTTTATGGAGATGAATGTCCGGCTGCAGGTGGAACACTGCGTCACGGAGATGCTGACCGGCATCGATCTGGTGAAATGGCAGATTCGCATAGCGGCAGGCATTGGCCTGAGCTTTGAACAGAAGGATATTTCCATGAAGGGGTCGGCCATCGAATGCCGCATCAATGCCAGAGGCTGCGGAACGCTCAAGCTGCTGCATGTGCCGGGCGGCCCGTCGGTGCGGTTTGACACCTTTTTGATGGCGGGAACCGCCGTGTCTCCCTATTACGATTCGCTGCTGGGCAAGCTGGCAGTGTTTGCGGGGACCAGGGAGGAGGCGCTGCGGAAAATGCGGGCGGCCCTGTGCGAACTGGTGATTGCGGGAATTCCGACCAATATCGAGGAACAGCTGCATATCGTGGAGGATGAGCGATTTACCTCCGGCAACTATAATCTTACTTTTATGGGCAATAGGTGAAGAGATGGCGTGGATCAATTTTTTAAAACCAAAGAATCAGCTGGAGGAGGGCGGAAGGTCCGGCGTTCCCATTCAGGAGGACGCCGGGGAGCCGGAGAAGAAATGTCCCAACTGTCATAAAAATATTCCTCTAAGCCGTCTGTGGGCGGACAATCTGGTATGCTCCTGCGGCTATCATTTCCGGATGAAGGCCCGTCAGAGGATACGGATGCTGGCAGACAAAGGAAGCTTCCGGGAGCTCTACGGTCAGATGGAGGCCGGAAATCCTCTGGATTTTCCGGGATACACAGATAAGGTGGAGACGGTTCGGGCGGCCAGCGGCGAGAGAGAGGCGGTGATCTGCGGAACTGCCAAAATACAGGGACAAAGCCTCTGCCTTTTTGTTATGGAGTCCTATTTCATGATGGGAAGCATGGGCAGCGCCGTGGGCGAAAAGATAACGTCCCTGTTTGAATATGCCGCCAGACACCGTCTCGCGGTGGTCGGTTTTACCGTATCGGGAGGGGCGCGCATGCAGGAGGGGCTGCTCTCTCTGATGCAGATGGCCAAAATCAGCGCAGCCGTCAAAAGGCACGGCGACGCGGGGCTTTTGTATATTTCCGTGCTGACCGATCCTACCACTGGCGGTGTCACAGCCAGCTTTGCCATGGAGGGCGACATTATCCTGGCGGAACCGGGAGCAACGGTAGGCTTTGCCGGAAAGCGGGTGATCGAGCAGACGACCAGAAAGTCTCTGCCCAAAGAATTTCAGAAATCGGAGTTTGTGCTGGAGCATGGCTTCATCGATGCAATCATCGCCCGGCCCAATCAGAGAAAGCTGCTGGCGGAACTTTTAAAAATACATGACGGAGGGCGAACCAATGAGTGGAGCGGCTTATGACCGGGTGAAGATTGCCCGAGGCGGCGGCAGGCCTACCGGGCGGGACTATATTAAAAACATTTTCCGGGGTTTTATAGAATTGCATGGAGACCGCCGCTGCGGAGACGATCCGGCCATTGTAGGTGGGATAGCCCGGCTGGGCGGCAGTCCCGTCACTGTTATTGCCATCGAAAAGGGACATACGGCGGCGGAACGGGTCGCCCGCAATTTCGGCGCTCCCAATCCGGAGGGCTATCGCAAGGCGCTGCGGCTGATGAAACAGGCGGAAAAGTTCGGAAGGCCTGTCGTCTGCTTTGTAGACACCTCAGGAGCCAGCTGCACAATCGGTGCGGAGGAGAGGGGACAGGGACAGGCCATTGCGGAGAATCTGATGGAAATGTCGACCTTATGCGTCCCGATTATCTCGATTCTGATCGGGGAGGGCGGCAGCGGCGGCGCTTTGGCCCTCGCCGTGGCAGACCGGGTCTGGATGCTGCAAAATGCCGTCTATTCCGTGATATCGCCGGAGGGCTGCGCCAGCATTCTCTGGAAGGATTCGTCCATGGCGGCAGCGGCGGCGGACAGCCTGAAGCTTACGGCTGAGGACGCCAAAAGTCTGGGAGTGATCGAGCGCATCCTCCCTGAAAGCGATATCGGTCAAAAGGAGTACTACGACCGGATCGGCACTCTTTTGATGCGGGAATTAAAGGAGCTGTCTGCGGACCCGGATCTGGTCGCCGGGCGGTACGACCGCTTTCGCCGTATCGGCAGGAAACAGGTGAAGGAGAAACCATGAGCATATATCATAAATTCTGCACGGAAATTACCGACGAACAGGGCAACCTGCAGGAGCTTACCCTGAATTATCCGGAGAACTTTAATTTTGGATACGATGTGGTGGACGCCATTGCTGACGAGACGCCGGATCAGACGGCCCTTGTCTGGTGCAACACGAAAAACGAGGAGCGCCGGTTTACCTTTGGGGATATCAAAAGATACAGCAACCAAATGGCAAACGTATTTTGCAGGGCGGGAATCGGAAGAGGGGACCGGGTTATGCTGGTTCTGAAGCGGCATTATGAATACTGGTTTGCGGTGGTGGCCCTTCACAAGCTGGGGGCGGTGGCGGTTCCCGCCACCCATATGCTGACGGAGGAAGACTTTGCCTACCGGATAGAAGCTGCAAATATAAAGGCCGTTGTCTGCACGCCCCAGGACCGGACGCCGGAGAAAATCAGAGGAGCTCTTGAAGAAGTCCCTGGCGGCAGGCGGCAGATAGAACTCTGGAGCGTGGGCGAGGGAGCAGAAGGTTTTGATAATCTCACCGAGGCCATGGAGGGGGCGGAAGATGGCTTTTCCCGTATCCAAACCCTGGCTTCCGACCCGATGCTTTTGTACTTTACCTCCGGGACGACGGGGCATCCCAAAGGGGTCGTCCACGATTATACCTATCCTCTGGCCCATATCGTCACGGCTAAATACTGGCAGCAGGCCCAGGAGGGAGGCCTGCATTTTACCGTCGCAGAGACGGGCTGGGCCAAGGCGTCCTGGGGGAAAATCTATGGACAGTGGCTGGTGGGCTGCGCTGTAATGGTCTATGATTTTGATAATTTTGATCCCCGTCAGCTGATTACCATAATCAACCGTTACGGCGTCACTTCCTTCTGCGCGCCGCCCACGGTGTACCGTTATCTTGTGCGCAGAGCAATACCGCCCATGCCGACGCTGCGCCACGCCTCCACCGCCGGAGAGACGCTGGCTCCGGAGGTGTTCCGGCGCTTTACCGAACAGACGGGACTGCCGCTGTGCGAGGGGTATGGGCAGACGGAGACCACGCTTCTTGCGGCAAATTTTCTGGGAAAAAGACCGGCTCCCGGTTCCATGGGGACGGCTTCTCCATTCTACCACATAGAGATAGTGGACGAGCAGGGAAAGAGGCTGCCTGCGGGAGAGATCGGAGAGGTGGTGGTTGTTCCCCGTGCAAAAGGACATCAGCCCGGCGTATTCTGCTCCTATCTGGATGGGGAAAAGCAGTATGCTCATGCGTGGCGCGGCGGGGTATATCACACCGGTGATGCAGCGTACCGGGACGAGGAGGGGTATTACTGGTTCCATGGCCGGTTTGACGATGTCATTAAGACCGGAGGCTTTCGCGTGGGTCCCTGTGAGGTAGAAAATATTCTGATGGAGCATCCCGCCGTGGTGGAATGCAGTGTGATCGGGGTGCCGGACCCTCTGCGGGGACAGGCGATCAAGGCCGTCATTGTGACCGGGCAGGGATATGAGCCGTCCAGAGAGCTTGAGCGGGAGATCCGGGAGTTCTGCAATCAGAGGTTGGCAGAGTACAAATGGATTCGCATCGTTGAATTTGTTCAGGATATGCCAAAAACCATCAGCGGAAAGGTGCGCAAGCATATGCAGCGCAGCTCGGGCAGATGAAAATTTACTTTTTCGCAGGAACGTGGTATGATAGCGGGGATCAAAACGTTTTGGGCCGGAAGGAGATCCTATGGAAAATAAGCTGGACAACATGGAGGACATACTGAGACGGGATATCAGCGGTTTTCATCAGTACATTCTGACAGACCCGGTTCATCTGAGCTATGTCAGCGACAACTTGTGCAGTATGGCGGGAGTCCGGCCGGAGGAGCTGTTAAGCGACGATAAGGATCGCTACATGGAACTGGTGCATCCTGCCGACCGCCCGGCCTACGCGGCCTTTATCCGGAGGCTTGGGCAGGGAGAACAGACAGCCACAGCCTGCTATCGCCTGCTAAAAAAGGACGGAACAATTCTGCCGGTAAAGGACACGGTGACGGTGAGAAGGCTGGAGGAAGGAGTTCTTGCAGGCTTTTCCGTGCTGACACAGCTGGATGCTCCGGAAAAAAATCAGGACGATTTTCATTTCCTGGAGGATACCATTCCCTGCGGCTTTATTCGATATACCTGCGAGAAGCAGCCCAGAGTCACCTACATCAACCGGCAGATGCTGGAGTTTCTGCGTTTTCCAAAGGATCAGCCCCAGGAGCTTGCTTTTTATATGGACAATATTTTCCTGGTGGTTCCCATGGAGGAGAGACGCCGGTTCTCCCTCTATCTGGAACGGGTGCGCTCCGGGACGGCGCCGGTGGCCGGCGAGATGACCCTGCTTTGCTGCGACGGAACCAGGCTGCGCGTATTTGGCTGGGTGAGCAAATGCGTAAACGAGCAGGGGGAGGAAGAGTTCCAGAGCGTCTGCATGGACGTGACGGAGAGATATCAGGCGCGCCGTGAACGGGAGACCAGGCGTTATCTGCGGGCGCTGACGGATGTGTACGACAAGATTTTTGAATACAATCTGGAGGCCGGCACGGTAAAGTGCGTCTACAGCGACGGGTCGCCCATGTTTAAGTGGACGCAGAACATTCCGATGCAGATGGAAGAGGCGACGAAAAAATGGATTGTCGATAATGTGGCCGGTGAGGACCGGGACGCGGTACTGGACTTCTTTGGGGATTACCTGACGAAAAAACGGGCT
Source organism: uncultured Lachnospiraceae bacterium (assembly GCA_944381515.1). Lineage (GTDB taxonomy): Bacteria > Bacillota > Clostridia > Lachnospirales > Lachnospiraceae > RGIG7193. The sequence continues at coordinate 8,230 of CALWLM010000001.1, forward strand.
GCGGCAGCAAGAGGGCCGGCTCAGATCCGCTACAGGGCCAGATCGTCGGACGGCGAAACGAGGCCGTACCAGGGGATTTTTCTGCAGATGGACCGAGGCGTCAGTCTTTACTGCTGCCGGCGCATTCACGACGAGGGGGAGGCGGATTACCTGCGCAATGAAAATCTGTCTCTGAAGGAAAATATGCAGGAACTGGTAATGCGGTTTCGGGACGGTATCGCCGCCTTTGAGGTAAGCGGCGGCCTGGTAAGACCGCTGTATGCCAGCGACAATGTCTGCGAATTCTTTGGCTTTGCCAAAGAGGAGTGGCTTTCTTTGATGAGAAAAACCACGCCGATCCGGGATTTTATCGCCCACAGCAGAGCATCCTATGAAGATATTGCGGCCCTGCTGCAAAACGGGGAGGCGGAGTTTACCTATTTCGACCTGCGCTGCGGAGACGAACGGCGCATCCGGGCGATCTGTTCTCCAAAACGGCCGGGCGGCGCCTCGCCCAGATATATCATGCTCTACAATGTTGCGGATAACGCTCCTGTCTGGCGTAAGCAGCCGGAGGAAGCGCCTGCGGTGGAGATCCGCACCTTCGGCTACTTTGACGTCTTTGTGGGAAAGAGACCCATTGCCTTTCGCAATAAGAAGTCCAAGGAGCTTTTTGCACTGTTAGTGGACCGCCGCGGCGGGTATGTATCCTCGGAGGAGGCGATCAGCTTTCTGTGGGAGGATGAGCCGGTTAATCCGGTGACGCTGGCCAGATACCGCAAGGTTGCCCTGCGGCTGAAAAACATCCTGGAGGAGTACGGCATTTCGGAGGTGGTCGAATCGGTGGACGGAAAACGGCGCATTGCCACGGAAAAGGTGCGGTGCGACCTCTATGATTATCTGTCCGGCAAGGAGGAGTTTAGCCAGCTGTTTAAAGGCAGCTATCTGACCAACTACAGCTGGGGAGAAAACACCCTGGCGGAGCTTGCCGGCAGGGCTCTGTATTAAAAATTGCATTTTTTTCGATCTTTTTTTCGGGGACTTCTTGACAAGAGCGAGGGAAGATGCTATATTTACCAAGTATGCCGCTCAACGAGGTATGGATAAGCGCTGCCATCGGGCAGACACCGCAGTTGGCGAGTAATGATAAATAGGAGGTGCCTCATGTACGCGATTATTGCAACAGGCGGTAAGCAGTACAAGGTTGCTGAGGGCGATGTCATCCGCGTTGAGAAGCTGGATGTGGAACCGGGCAAGGAATATGTGTTTGATCAGGTTCTGGCCGTCGGCGGCGACGAACTGGTTATCGGTCAGCCTGTGGTGGAGGGAGCCAGCGTAAAGGCTACTGTCACAAAGCAGGCCAGGGCCAAGAAGGTTATCGTTTACAAGTATAAGAGAAAGACCGGCTATCACAAGAAGAACGGTCACAGACAGGCTTATACCGAGCTGAAGATCGACAGCATTGTAAAATAATGATCCGGGTCGTTTTTTACAGGGACTCAGACGGTAAGTACCTGGGGTTTCAGGCCAAGGGCCATGCCGGGTACGCCGAGGCCGGCAGCGATATTGTCTGCGCGGCGGTGTCCGCTCTGGTGACCAATACGGTCAACTCCATTGAACTTCTGACGGAGAATTCGGTTCGGGTCAGAACGGAGGAGAGGGGCGGTCTGATGGCAGCAAAGCTTGGCGAGGCGGCGACGCCGGAGGCACAGCTTTTGCTCCGATCGCTTTATACCGGTCTTCGGTCCATCGAGAAGGAACACAGAAAATATATTCAGGTTGTATCCAAGGAGGTGTAAGACCATGTTGAAGATGAACCTTCAGTTCTTTGCACATAAAAAGGGCGTAGGCTCCACGAAGAACGGCAGAGATTCCGAGTCCAAGAGACTTGGCGCCAAGAGAGCTGACGGACAGTTTGTGCTGGCCGGCAATATCCTCTACAGACAGCGTGGAACCAAGATCCATCCCGGCATCAATGTGGGCCGCGGCGGTGACGACACCCTGTTTGCTCTGGTGGACGGCGTTGTTCGTTTCGAGAGAAAGGGCAGAGACAAGAAGCAGGTTTCCGTTTATCCCAGAGAGACTGCGGTAAACGAGTAAGCTGTATGCGTAAAATTGCATAAAAAATTCCAAAAAAGGCAGGACGGTCTGTGCGTTCTGCCTTTTTGTGTTATAAAGTTTAGAAATTCTTAATTTTTGCATTGACTTTGACGTGGTAAAGCACTATAATACAACTCAAATTCAAAAACTTGCCTGGGATCCTGTGACAAAGGCGGCGAGGCGCCGGAATACAGAGGGATTTCAGTCAGGAAATATAGTAAACCAGGAGGATATGTTATGAAAAAGAATCGCATTTTAGCTGTTCTGCTGTCTATGTGCATGGCAATGACACTGCTTGCTGCCTGCTCCGGCGGAAGCGACGAAACTACGGCTGCGGCTACGGATGCTGCCACGGAAGCTGCCGGCGGCGAGACGGAGGCTGCGGGAGCTGATAACGGCGATGCGGCTGGAACGGCCAGCGGCACCTTCAAGATCGGCGGCATCGGCCCCATGACCGGCGACGCGGCCATTTACGGCAACGCTGTGATGAACGCGGCTCAGATCGCTGTCGATGAGATCAACGCCATGGGCGGAATCCAGTTTGAATTCCAGCCCGAAGACGACGAGGGCGACGTGGAGAAATCCGTCAATGCCTACAACACCCTGAAGGACTGGGGAATGCAGCTGCTGCTGGGCACCGTTACCACCGACCCGGCTATCTCTGTATCGGCTGAGGCAAACAATGACAGAATGTTTATGCTGACGCCTTCCGCTTCTTCTCTGGATGTAATTGACGGCAAGGATAATGTGTTCCAGGTCTGCTTCACCGACCCCAACCAGGGTTCCGCATCCGCTCAGTACATTGCGGAGAACGGCCTGGCCACCAAGGTGGCAGTAATCTACCGCAACGATGACGCTTATTCCACCGGTATTTACAATACCTTTGCGCAGGAGGCTGCCGAGCTGGGACTGGAGATTGTCTATGAGGGCACCTTTACTGCTGATACGGCAACGGATTTCTCCGTACAGCTGACCGGAGCCCAGTCTGCCGGGGCTGAGCTGGTGTTCCTGCCGATTTACTATACGCCTGCCGCTGTGATTCTGACCCAGGCATCCACTATGGGCTACAGCCCTATCTTCTTCGGTGTGGATGGTATGGACGGCATTCTGACGGCTGAGAATTTTGATCCGTCTCTGGCCGAGGGCGTAATGCTCCTGACTCCTTTCTCTGCCGACGCCACCGATGAGCTGACGCAGCACTTTGTAAGCGAGTACGAGTCTCGTTACGGTGAGACGCCGAACCAGTTTGCAGCGGACGCCTATGATGCAGTGTACATTATGAAGGCGGCCCTGGAGGCTGCCGGCTGCACCGGCGACATGAGCGCTGAGGAAATCTGTGAGGCTCTGGTGGCAGTGATGCCCACTATCTCCGTGGACGGCGTAACCGGTACCGGCATGGTATGGTCGGAGACCGGCGAGGTCAATAAGGCGCCCATGGCTGTTATCATTGAGAACGGCACCTATGTGACTCCGTAACAAGAAAAGTGACAACTGAATTTTAACGGACCGGCTGCAGGGAGATATTCTCTCTGCAGCCCATCCTATTATCTAAGGCGAATATTCTGGGTGAGACGGCGTTATCCCCTGGTTCTTTCCCCGTTTTGCCGCCAAGAGGAAAGTAAAAGAGAAGAGGTGTAATGAGTATGGTTTTTCTGTCGTATCTCATCAGCGGTCTCAGCCTGGGCAGCGTGTACGCCATCATTGCCCTGGGCTATACGATGGTCTACGGCATTGCGAAAATGCTGAATTTCGCCCACGGCGACGTGATTATGGTGGGCGGCTACATATGTTTTATCGCCACGACCAATCTGGGGCTGCCGGTGTGGCTGGCGGTTATTTTGTCCATGGCGGCCTGTACGGTACTGGGCGTTGTCATTGAGGGGCTGGCTTACAAGCCTCTGCGCCAGGCGCCCGCTCTGGCTGTTCTGATTACGGCGATCGGCGTCAGCTACTTTTTGCAGAATGCAGCCCTGCTTATCTGGGGAGCCAATCCCAAGATGTTTTCTCCGGTGGTGACCGGAACATTGCAGCTGTTTGACGGACAGCTGACGATTTCCTATGTTTCGCTTCTTACCATTGCAGCCTGTATCGTTATTATGATTGCCCTTACCCTGTATATCAATAAAAGCAAAATGGGCAAGGCGATGCGGGCCGTGTCGGAGGATAAAGGAGCCGCTCAGCTGATGGGAATCCACGTAAACCGTACGATTTCCACCACCTTTGCCATCGGTTCGGCTCTGGCTGCCGTTGCCGGTGTGCTGTACTGTTCCTTCTCCCCTATGCTGATGCCCACCACCGGCTCCATGCCCGGCATCAAGGCCTTTACGGCTGCCGTATTTGGAGGAATCGGTTCGATTCCCGGCGCTTTTTTGGGAGGAATCCTTTTGGGAATCATCGAGTCCCTGGCCAAGGCGTATATCTCCACCAATATGGCCAATTCCATTGTATTCGCGGTGCTGATTGTTGTGCTGGTGGTGAAGCCCACAGGTCTTTTGGGCAAATATGTGCCGGAGAAAGTGTGAGGTGAGCCAGATGAAAAACGGAAAGAAAATAAACAGCGCCGTTCTGAAGGACTATCTGACCTATGCGGCGGTGGCGCTGGCTTTTGTTGTGATTACAATACTGGATAAGCAGGGATTTATCAATAACTCCACCAGAGGTCTTCTGGTGCCCATCTGCTGCTATATCGTCATGGCCGTCTCTCTGAACCTGACGGTGGGTATATTGGGAGAGCTGAACCTGGGCCACGCCGGTTTCATGAGCGTGGGCGCCTTTTCCGGCGTCGTAGCTTCGCTGAGCCTGGCGGAGGCGATTCCCAATCCTGTTATTCGCCTGGCCATCGCCATGCTTGTGGGCGCCGCCTTTGCAGCGGTGGTGGGACTGCTGATCGGTCTGCCTGTGCTGCGTCTCCGGGGCGACTATCTGGCTATCGTGACCCTGGCCTTTGGCGAGATCATCAAAGACCTGATCAATGCTCTCTATGTGGGGCAGGATTCTGCGGGTCTGCATTTCGGGTTTAATTTCCGAAACAATATCAGCAGCATCAACGACCTCCATATGGAGGAGGGAGCCAAGGCTATTATCAAGGGCGCTCAGGGCGTTACCGGCAATGAGAAGCTGGCGACCTTTGCAGCCGGTTTCGTGCTGATTATGATTACCCTCTTTATTGTAATGAACCTGGTGAGAAGCCGGGCCGGACGCGCGATTATGGCTCTCAGAGACAATCGGATCGCTGCCGAGAGCGTGGGAATTAACGTGACCAAATATAAATTGATGGCCTTTGCCGTGTCCGCTGCATTGGCGGGAGCCGCCGGAGCGCTCTACGCCTCCAATTATGCCTCTGTCAAGGCAAGCACCTTTGATTTCAATCAGTCCATTTTGATTCTGATGTTCGTGGTGCTGGGCGGTCTGGGCAATATCCGCGGTTCCATTGTTGCGGCCATTGTTTTGACGATTCTGCCGGAGGCTCTCAGAAGCTTTGAGAATCTGCGCATGTTGATTTATGCCATTGTCTTGATTCTGGTGATGATCGCCACCAACAATCCCCGTGTGAAGACTTTGATCAGCTGCATTATACCCAAGAAGAAGGGAGGCCCCGCCAATGAGTAAGAAATTTGAAAAGCCGAAGATGGTGCCGCTCCCCAGTCATTCCATTGTGCCGGAGAGAGATAAGGATAAGACGCCGATTCTGGAATGTCAGCACCTGGGTATTGATTTCGGCGGCCTGCGGGCTGTATATGATTTGAATCTGGCCATGGGCCGGACGGAGATTGCCGGTCTTATCGGACCCAACGGCGCGGGCAAGACTACGGTGTTCAATCTGCTGACCAAGGTATATCAGCCCACCAGAGGCACGATTCTTATTGACGGAGTGGATACGGCGGGCAAGACCACGGCGCAGATCAGCCGTATGGGCGTGGCCCGTACCTTTCAGAATATTCGTCTCTTCAACAATATGTCCGTGGAGGACAATGTGAAGGTGGGCCTGCACAACCAGGAGCCCTACTCCATGCTGTCGGGGATTTTCCGCCTGCCCAGCTATTGGAAGAGAGAGAAGGAGGCCCATGAAAAGGCCATGGATCTTCTGGGAATCTTTCATATGCAGGATCTGGCCGACGCCAAGGCCGGTTCCCTGCCCTACGGTGCGCAGCGCCGTCTGGAGATTATCCGGGCTCTGGCCACGAATCCGAGTCTTTTGCTTCTCGACGAGCCTGCTGCCGGCATGAATCCCTCGGAGACGGCAGAGCTGATGGAAAACATTATCAAGATCCGGGATACCTTCCAGATTGCCATCCTTTTGATCGAACACGACATGAATCTGGTTATGGGCGTCTGCGAGGGTATCTGCGTGCTGAATTTCGGCGAGATTATCGCCAAGGGCACGGCGGAGGAGATTCAGTCCAATCCGGTGGTCATCGAGGCCTATCTGGGAAAGAAGAAGGAGGCGTGACCGATGGCGATATTGCAGGTAAATGATATACATGTCTATTATGGAAGCATTCACGCGGTGAAGGGCGTTTCCTTTGAGGTAAATCAGGGAGAGATCGTTACGCTGATCGGAGCCAATGGCGCCGGCAAATCTACGGTGTTAAATACGGTATCCGGTCTGCTGCACCCGGCCAGCGGCAGCGTCGTTTTCGACGGCAAGGATTTAAAGGGAGTGGCGGCTCATAAGGTGGTGGAGCACGGTATGGCTCAGGTGCCGGAGGGCAGGAGAGTCTTTCTCCAGATGACGGTGGAGGAAAATCTGGAGATGGGCGCCTACACCCGCCCCAGAGATGAGATTATGGGAAGCATGGACGATGTATACCGCCGCTTCCCCAGGCTGAAGGAGAGACGCAGGCAGATCGCCGGTACGCTCTCCGGCGGCGAGCAGCAGATGCTGGCAATCGGCCGCGCCCTGATGTCCAAACCTACCCTTCTGATGCTTGACGAGCCCTCCATGGGTCTTGCTCCCATTCTGGTAGAGCAGATCTTTGACATTATCCGTGAGCTTCATGCAGGCGGCACCACGATCCTTTTAGTAGAGCAGAACGCGCAGGCGGCCTTAAGCATAGCCGACCGCGCCTACGTACTGGAGACCGGCAAGATTACCTTAAGCGGCACCGGAGCGGAGCTGATGGCCAGCGACAAGGTGCGCCAGGCCTACCTGGGAGGGTGAGGAACGTCTGTTCCGTGCGTTATGGTGCACGGGTCGGATGGGCATGCTTGATTTCGCTGCGGCAGCAGTGGTGCAGGATGTGAATTTGTGTTAAAAGCCCCGGACGATTGTTTTTATTATGATGCGGTCATGATAATGGGAACGGTTGTCCGGAGCTTTTTATATATTATTCCGTACTTGTAAAAAAAGCAGATGGCAGAAGGATGTTAGAAGAGGGCGCTGTGCGCCTTGATTAAGGCACCGCCATGTAGTAAAATACATTACAAGGACAACTGCGGATTCATCGACGGCGGATCGATCGCAGGCAGATCAGCTGCGGACAAGTTTGCGCCATAACAGAAGCGAAAGGAAGAATAAAGAAAGTATGAAAACATGCCAGGTCAAGATCCTGTTAAAAAACGCGAAGCCTCCCGTGTGGAGACGCTGCCTGATCCCGACGGGGATTACCTTCTCCCAGCT
>CALWLM010000002.1 GCA_944381515.1 uncultured Lachnospiraceae bacterium
CTCTTGAGCCTGCGGGGTTGACAGAGGGACAAATATTTTCTATGATGGAGATATCCAATTTTGAACTTTATGGACAATGGAGGTATCCGCGGGGAAGGAGGAACTATTTAGAATGAAGGCAAATAAACGAGTGCTGGCCAATTTAAACAAATGTTATTCCTTGGCAAAACTCAACTATCAGGGAAAAGAACATTTTTTGGTGGCGGCGGAGAAAACAGACCGGTGCCTGCTGTTTGATTTGGACGGCAATGAGGTGGCGACGGTGTGGGAGGGCCCCGGCGGAGTCATGACTATGGAGCAGATTCCCGGCACAGACGGAGTTTTTCTGACCACGCAGAAATTCTATTCGCCCAATGATTCGGCCCAGGCCAGCATTATGCTGGTGGAGCCCGATGGAGAGGGCGGCTTTCGGCGGCGCAAGCTTTTAGATCTTCCCTTTGTTCATCGTTTTGGTATTCTGGAGCGGGGAGGTGTCCGCTATCTGGCGGCGGCCACATTAAAGTCGGCTCATGCTTACAAGGAGGACTGGACCTGCCCTGGCCGGATTTGGGTGGGCGAGCTGCCGGAGGATCTTTCACCCTACAACGAGGATAACCCTCTGCCGGTGACAGCTCTGGTCAGCGGCCTGTACCATAATCACGGCTTCTGCAAGGTGACGCGAGACGGTGTGCAGAGCGCTGTCTTTGGCTCCGATCAGGGTGTGATCAAGGTGACTCCTCCAGAGAGCCGCGGCGGCGAGTGGACTTGCGAGACGCTTCTTGAGAGTCCGGTCAGCGATATGCTTCTGGCGGATTTTGACGGAGACGGAGAGGATGAACTTTTAACCCTGTCGCCCTTCCATGGGGATACCGTGCGAATTTATAAGAAACAGGATGGAAAATACCAGGTCATATATACTTATGAGAAACCGCTGCCCTTCCTCCATGCCATTTGGCTGGACAACATCGGAGGAAAAGAAGTGGCCTTTATCGGAAACCGGAAAGGAAAGAGATATCTGATGGCCATCAGCTGCACGGATGCAGAGGAGCTGACCTTCCAGGCAGATATTCTGGATGAAGGAGCCGGACCTGCCAACGCAATGACTTATCGCTATCAGAATAAGGTGTATCTGGTGGCGGCCAACCGGGAGACCGACGAGATTGCCTTGTATGAACTGACCGAATAATGCGGGACAGCTGGCAGGCTATAAAATAAAGCGGGGCTTTGCCGTGGGAGGGAGAGGAGATGCTTTTCCGCCCTCCCCGGCGGGCCCTGTTTTCTGACATGATGGAGGAATGAGGATGCGCTATCCGATACTTTTGCTGGATGCAGATGGAACATTGCTGGATTTTGACCGGGCGGAGGAGCAGGCTTTGAAACTTACCTTTCAGAGACATTCCCTTCCCTTTGACGGCCAGACGATGGCCGCGTATAAGGAGATTAATCATAAGCTGTGGACGGACTTTGAAAATGGTCTTATCTCAAAGAGCCAGATTCTTTCGCGCAGGTTCCGCCAGCTTTTTGTACAGATCGGGATTCAGGATGAATTGCCGGGATTTGAGGAGGAGTATCAGCTGGCGCTGGGAGAAGGAGGATTTTTGCTGCCGGACGCTTTTTCGGTATGCCGGCAGCTCTATGAGGAAGGATGTCACCTGTATATTCTGACAAACGGGGTGGAGGCCACGCAGCTGAGCCGGCTTGAGCGAAGCGGTCTGAATCCTTTCTTGTCGGGAGTATTCGTTTCTGAGACCACCGGTTATCAGAAGCCCCAGAAGGAATATTTTGATTATGTGCGCCAGAGAATTCCAGGATATGAAGAGGCGCAGGCATTGATGGTGGGAGACTCACTGAACTCGGATATTCGAGGGGGATGCAATGCCGGAGTGGATACCTGCTGGTATAATCCTGCGGGCAAGGGGAATAATTCTGGTTTAAGACCGGACTATGAAATACGTAAACTGACAGATCTGATAAATGTGGCAAGAAAGGGAGAGCTGTGAAGAAGATACTAAAAAAGATACTGAGTGTACTGACGAGCCGGGTGGTCGTGGTGGGCTTTCTGCTGCTTTTGCAGATTATATGGGCCTTTGCGATCTTGTTTCGGCTGGTAAGATATTCGCTGCCCATATCCGTTGCCTTTACGGTACTCAGTGTTCTGGTGGTGGCCTATATTATCAACCGGCCCAGCAATCCTTCCGTCAAGCTGGCCTGGGTGGTGCCGATTTTGATTTTCCCGCTGTTTGGCGGACTGCTCTATATCGCTGTGGGCGGCAAACGGCCGCAGAGAAAGATGCGCCGGGCTTTGACCAAGGCCGACGAGCTGACAAAGCCTTATGAAGAAAAGCACCAGGAGCTGCTGGAGGAAATTCGGCAGACGCAGCCGCATCTGGCCGGTCAGATGGGATATCTGGCGGCAAAAGGCTATCCAGTTTACAAAAATACGGAGGCAGAGTATTTCCCCCTGGGAGACGACAACTTCCCCGTTATGCTGGAGGAGTTAAAAAAAGCGAAGCATTACATTTTCCTGGAGTATTTTATTGTTCAGGAAGGGGAAATGTGGAACAGCATCCTGGAAATCCTGAAGGAAAAGGCGGCGGAAGGACTGGATGTCCGCTTTATGTACGATGATGTGGGAAGTCTTTTCAAGGTGCCTGCCGGGTATTACAGGAAAATTGAGGAAATGGGAATTAAGTGCATCTGCTTCAATCCCTTTGTGCCTTTCCTGTCCGTGGTGATGAATAACCGCGATCACCGCAAAATTATGGTGATCGACGGCCATACGGCTTTTACCGGAGGAATCAATCTGGCAGACGAATATATCAATGTAGGTTCAAAATTCGGCCACTGGAAAGATACCGGAGTGGTGCTGCGGGGCGAGGCGGTCTGGAGTCTGACTCTGATGTTTCTCAATATGTGGAACGCCTTTAGACCTACAGACACGGATCTGAACCATTTTCGTCCCAGAGTGTGGGGACCGGACAGGCTGCAGGGAGAAGGCTATGTGCAGCCCTATGCGGACACGCCCATGGACGATGAAATCGTAGCGGAAAACGTCTACATGAATCTGATCAATGGAGCTACCAGATATGTTTATATTTTTACTCCTTATCTGATTACGGATCATGAGATGACTACCTGTCTGTGTCTGGCGGCGCAGAGGGGCGTGGATGTGCGCATCATCACGCCTGGAATCCCGGATAAAAAGACGGTATATCAGCTGACCCGCGCTCACTATCCGGAGCTTCTGGACAATGGCGTCCGAATCTATGAATATACGCCCGGCTTTGTTCATGCCAAGTGTGTGGTGTGCGATGATGAAGTGGCCACAGTGGGAACCATTAATTTTGACTATCGCAGTCTGTATCTGCATTTCGAGTGCGGCACCATTCATTATCACAATAATGTGGTACGGCAGGTCCGGGACGATTTCCTGAAAACCCAGGAAAAATGCCGGGAGGTGACGGAATACAGAGCAGATCGCATCAGCCTGATCAAGGAGCTTTACTATGCTATTCTGCGTCTCTTTGCACCGCTGATGTAATTGTAAGAAAACTGTAAGGAGAATCCCGGTAAATGTGGGGAGATTTTATGGTAAGCTAATAAACAGAACTGATAAAACCATATAAAGTCAAAAGAGTCTGATAAGGTTAATACAGTACAAAAGCGTTAGGAAAGGGATGAGACAGATGGGAAGAATTAGACGGGGAATGGTCCTGGCATTGTGCGTGATCATGGGGATGACGCTGGCAGCCTGCAGCGGCGGCGGCAATACTCCGGATGTTACGGTGGACTTTGGAGAATATCACAGCGATGCGCCGACAGGCGGGCAGGAGACCACAGAGCCTGCCGGCGAGACGACGGGAGCCGCCGGTGAAACAGATGCGGCCGGAGAGAGCCAGAGCGGTGAAACGGAAGGCGGAGAAATTGGAGAAACCGGGACGGCGGGAACAGAAACCGAAGGAGCCTATGAGCCGGACGAAGGGGCCATGGCAGCCTTCAACGAGAGCCGGTATGCCCAGGTGGTGCTGGATTATTTTGAATCCGAAGGACGGGGCGACGAGGCCTTTTCCGAGCCTATTTTCGATTCGGAAAACCGCCTGTATTCTCAGGAGGAGCTGATGGGACTTTCTGCTGATCTGTGCAAGATTTTTCGAAATGAGATCTATGCCAGACACGGAATGATTTTTGGCGAAGAGGATTTAAACATGCTCTATGGCGCTTTCTCCTGGTATGAGGGTACGACCAGTATGGCGGATTTTGAATCTCAGCCTCTGCCTTTTAACGATACCGAGACGGCCAATATCCATGCCGTAGTAGCCGCGGAGGAGGCCAACGGGTATCGCTAAAAGTTTAAATTTTCAATTGAAAAATATTAGTAGTTATATAGAAGAAGCAGACAGCCTGATTGCTGGGGAGTACCCGTCAGATCAGGCTGTCTTTGCAATATTGCTTATCACGTTATTTTGCAGCGTTACGTTTCTCTTTCGCAGTCTTACGCTTCCCAGCGGCCTGAGCAGCCGCAGGGCAGGACCAGGCCGCTCTGGGTGACCGGCAGGCCCACTTCCTGGGCTTGCACATGGCCGCCGAAGCGGCGGGTGATCTCCGTGTTCATCATATAGGAGAGAACGGCGGGCTGCAGGCCCGTGGTGTAAGAATTAATCAGGAAAAACAGGGGCTCAGGCGCCAGAATAGCCGTGCAGGCTTTGATCAGCGGATGAATGGCGTCTTCAATTTTCCATATTTCACCCTTAGGGCCCCGTCCGTAGGAAGGGGGGTCCATGATAATTCCATCGTATACGTTGCCGCGGCGGGCCTCGCGCTCGACAAATTTCATACAGTCATCGACGATCCAGCGGATAGGAGCCTCCTCCAGACCGCTGGATTTGGCGTTTTCTCTGGCCCAGGTGACCATTCCTTTAGAGGCGTCCACATGAGTGACGGCTGCGCCGGCTGAGGCTGCGGCTAAAGTGGCCCCTCCCGTGTAGGCAAAGAGGTTGAGGACCTTGATCGGACGGGCAGGAGAATCGGCGCCGGCCGCGTTCCCCGTTCGCTGCGTCTGCTGCTGTACTTTGCGGCTGATGAGAGCGGAAAACCAATCCCAGTTGACCGCCTGCTCGGGAAAGAGACCGGTATGCTTAAAACTGAAGGGCTTGAGCTGGAAGGTCAGGAACCCGCCGGCCGCTGTGGTATAGCCGATGCTCCACTGTTCCGGCAGATCAAAAAACTGCCACTGACCGCCGCCCCGTTCGCTGCGGTGGTAGTGGGCATTGGGGCGCTTCCAGCCCCGGTGTGAGCGGGGGGTATCCCAGATCACCTGAGGATCGGGCCGTACCAGCAGGTATTTGCCCCATCTTTCCAGTTTTTCGCCTCTGGAGCAATCGATGACCTCGTAATCTTTCCACTTGTCTGCAATCCACATGAGAGAATTTCCTTTCCGTGTCGTATTCGCTTATCACATAGTACCACACAAAGATACCGGGGTCAAAAGGTATTTTGAAACCAGCGGTTTTATATGGGGAAAAGCAGGAAGTAAAAAGGAAAATCCTGCGTCAGGCAATCAGAATAAAAAAATGTTTCAGGCACGCGCCTTGTTTTACTTTATTGTGGATTTGTATGAGACGGGATGGTAAAATGGGAAGAAGAAAGGGAATTTAAATGAAGACAAAACATCCCTTCAAAAACAGAAAGGAGACATACAGATGGATGCGCTTTGCGCGGCGGCGGCCAAAATGAATCTAAAAATATCTTCTCTGGATATTTTGCAGCAGAAGGAGGGAGTGACGGTTGCGCGCCTGTATTGTGACGGCGGACCTTGCATTATTAAGGTTTTTGACCGCAAGGATTTCTGTCGGGAGATCGATAATTACCGGCTGCTGGCTTCGCTGGGGATTCCCACGCTGCGGGTGATAGATTCTGTGGATAATGCACTGCTGCTGGAGGATATCCTGCAAAGCAACCGGTATCGGCTGGGGATAAAGGAAGATTTGGACAGTTCTGCCGTGGCCAGGCTTGCGGCCAGGTGGTACAGGCTGCTTCATCAGAAGGGGCGGGAATACATGGAGCAGAATTCGGGGAAGATTTTTTATGAGAAGACTTTTTATGATGAGAATGCTGCGCTGACCCGCGATAATATAGCGGAAATCCGGCAGAAAACGGATACGGCCAGGCTCTCGGTGTGGCGTCTCATAGACGACAACTTTGCCTGAATAAGGGGATGGCTGGACAGTCTGAATAGAACCTTGACCTATAATGATTTCTATTATACGAACCTGGCAGTGGCAGGGAACGGGGATTATGCCCTGATGTTTGACTATAATCTGCTGGGAAGAGGTTATGCCTATGCGGATATCCGCAATGTGTGCGCGTCTCTGTCGGAAGAGGCGGGTCAGGCTTTCTGCGAGGAGTACGGAGAATACGATCCGGCGGAGAAGGTGGTAGACGATGTGGCTTCAGTGCTGCTGACGCTGCACTCAGCCTGCCGGAAAAACAGCTTTCCCTCCTGGGCGAGGGGCTCATTGGAGGAAATCAAAAGCCGGGACTATTTATATAAGGTAGAGAGACTCCTTTCCCTTGAACAGCCAGCCTGTCTGATCCAATCATAAACAATTATAAACAATTCTATCAAAGCTAAATAAAGAATACTAAAGACCATTAAAGACTATTAGCTGGTTTCAGAAATGTGTGAAATGAAGGAGGAGAACGACAATGCTGACAATCCGCAATGAGACAGAGGCAGATTACGCTGCGGTGGAAAACCTGACAAGAAAGGCCTTTTATAATGTGTATGCGCCGGGGTGTATGGAACATTATCTGGTCCATATTATGCGCGGACATGAGGATTTTGTCCCGGAGCTGGATTTTGTGGCGGAGCTGGACGGAGAGATTGTGGGAAACATTATGTATACGAGAGCCAGACTGACAGATGAAAACGGAACGGAGAAAACGGTGCTGACCTTTGGCCCGATCAGCGTTTTGCCGGAGTACCAGAGAAGGGGATACGGAAAGCTTCTGATGGAGAAATCCTTTGCCCGTGCGGCAGAGCTTGCCTATGATGTGATCGTTATTTTGGGAAGCCCGGACAATTACGTAAGCAGAGGCTTTAAAAGCTGCAAAAAATATAATGTCTGCACGGAGGATGGGAGATTTCCGGCAGCCATGCTGGTGAAAGAGCTTACGCCCGGCGCGCTGGACGGGAGAAGGTGGATTTATCAGGAGAGCGGGGCGATGAATATCGATGCAGAGGAGGCGCGGCGCTATGACGACAGCCTGGAGAGCCTTCCCAAAGAGTGGAGGCCCAGCCAGGAGGCGTTCTACATTATGAGTCATTCCTTTGCGGAGTGACGGGCGGCAGGGGACAGGATTTAGGTTTTGCTTTAACTTGGAATTATCTGCGGCTGTAAAGCATGCGCAGCTCTGTATTTGGCGTGCCCAGCAGGATTTCCTTCTCGGTTCCGTCGAAACGAAAACCATACCGCTCATAAAAATGGATAGCCCGCTCGTTGCCCTTGAGAACCCACACGACGATCTTATTATGGCTGGCGAGCTGCTCAAAGGCTGCGTTCATCAGCGTATAGCCGACCTTTTGGCCGAAATATTCCTTCAGAATATAAATTGCAAATATTTCTCCGTAATCTTCAAAGGAATCGTCACGGCAGGGGCCATATCCCACAAAACCGATGACCTTGCTGCCGTCTTTGGCGATCAGGAGGCTGCCCTGCCGCCGGTGGGCTATCTGGATACATTTTTCCAGGGTGACACCTTTATTGTAATTATCATCCACCAGACTGGAATAGGTTTCCTGCCAGGATTTATAATGGACATAAGCTTTGCCGTTGATTTCTTCCGCGCTTTCCGGCGGTTTGATTATGTAGTGCCCCATGGATACCCTCCTTTTGCACGGAAAATAAATCGTTCGGTATTGCGGTTTGGTTACAAATATGTTATATTTTTGCTGCGGAAAGTCCAGAGCACATAAAAGCGGCCTGCCCTCTGCATTAAGTGGAGGGGCACACCCCCCTCCCAGTGCAGGAAAGGAGGGGATGCCAATGTATGTTACATATTCGGATTTAATCCAAAATAGGTATACTCATTGTAGCCCTTATCAGTCTGTTGCATCAGATTTTTAAGGAAAAGAAATAGCCGCCACTACCACCAATAGTGACGGCTGGCCTTGTATAAAGGCTAAAACTTTTACTAATGGAAGGTAGGCCGTGTGTCTCTGGCTTTCCCTTGCTATAAATACTATAACATAGTTGCTGCCGGGGTTCAAGGAATTTTTGGTCGTTCTGGGATGGAACGGCCCGAAGCGGGAGAGGAATAGCAGGATGATTCAATAGTGAAAAGCAGGATTGGCCGGTTGTGAAAAGGCGTGTCAGCTGATATAAGAAGACAAGGTTCTGCTGTTTATTGATTATAAGGTTTGCATTCAGGCTTATATTATAGGAAGAAAAGGAAAGTGCATGCAGGTGGAAACAAAACGGCTGTTCCTGCGCGACTTTGTCCCGGAGGACGCGTCCGATCTTTATGAGATTCTTGGAGACGAGGAGACAATGAAATACTGCGAGCCCGCTTACGATCTTGCCCAAACAGAAAAATTCCTGACAGACTTCTGCATTGGCCGCCATGGGGGCGTCGCGGCGGTCTGCCGGGACAGCGGGAAGGTAATCGGCTATATCTTGTTCCATGAAGGGGAAAAGGGAGTATATGAAATCGGCTGGTTTTTCAACCGCGTTTACTGGGGACGGGGATTTGCCTTCGAGGCCTGCCGGGCGGTGATAGACTATGCCTTTTGCCGGATGGGAGCCCATAAGGTTTTTGCCGAGACGATCGACGGAGGCCGCTCGGTGAGGCTGATGGAGAAACTGGGGATGAAGCGCGAGGGCGTGCAGCGCAGTCAGGTGAAAAATCCGGCAGGGCAGTGGGCGGATCTTTATCTCTATGGAATGCTTCGGGAGGAAAAGGAGGGGGTGCAGGGCGCCGGAATGACCCATGAATGACCCCGGAAAAATATATCTGTAACCCCGTACAACGCGACCGTGCGTATCATCACGAAAAAATTCAAAAAAACCCTTGCATTTCCTGGACGAATAGTGTATACTGACTCTTGCTGTGACATTGATAGCTATGAAGCGTGAGGTTGCTGCCGGTCCCAGCCATAAGACCTGGCAGGTTTTCCGTGGAGCGA
>CALWLM010000003.1 GCA_944381515.1 uncultured Lachnospiraceae bacterium
AGGAGCCCCGCCAGCCTGTAGCCCAGGAAATGCTGGTGGAAGAATTTCTTGGTTATGCCAGACAGCTGGAAGAGATCGAGGCCAAAATGGAACGCTATTGCGACGAGCCTCGTGAAATGACAGAACGGTAGATGACATAATTATTTTATGTAAACTACAACTATTATAGTCTGAGTTTATTTATTCGAGACGATACAGTCGCTGCAATGTACAAAAGCTATCATATAACAGGAGAGGCCGCCCGCACCGGGCGGTTTTTTCCTGCCATAAAAGCTCCCATAAAAAGCCGTCATAAAAAAGCGTCATAAAAAGACCTCGTCCGGCATAGACTGTCTAGGTGGGCTGCCGAATAACCAATGGGACAGGGAGGGACAAAATGACACAGACAATTGAAACAGTCAAGGAAAACATATGGACCGAAGAGGCTTATATCGAATGGATACGCCCCTATGTCCAGGCTATGGGACAGATGATGGGACGCATCGAGCAGCTGGAAAAGGTTATGGCTCTTAGCAGCGAAGAGCCACTGCATCACGTAAAGAGCAGGATCAAGACCCGGGAGAGCATTGCCGGAAAACTCATCGAAAAAGGGCTGTCCGTCACGGCGGATAATGCAGAAGGGTATCTGAAGGATATTGCAGGTATCCGGCTGGTCTTTTATTTTGAATCGGATTTACGCCGGATGGCCGCACTTTTAAAGCAAAATTCCGGCTATGCTCTGTTAAAGGAAAAGGATTACATAGAGTGCCCCAAAGAATCTGGATACCGGAGCCTTCATCTGATTTTTGAGGTGGCGGTGCAGCGCGGACGGCAGCTGCTTTTGCTGCCGGTGGAGATACAGCTGCGTACGGTGGGGATGGATTTTTGGGCCGGGATGGAGCATCGTCTCTGCTACAAGAGAGGAGGGGTGCGGACGGCGCACCGGGGCAGGATTATGGAGGACTTTGCCGGCTGTGCCAGACTGCTGGCCGCCCTGGAAAGGAAGATCGAGAAATATGCCCGGGACAGCGGCGCAGACTGCGCCGCCGGAGAGGGAGACATTGCCATTCTCCTTTCATCGTGCTACAATAGGTCCCAGGAATCAGCGCAGGATAAAATTCTGCACCCACAGTTTGCGGGCAAGATAAAGGAAGGAGAAAACAGTTATGTCAGCGGTAATCGACAAATTTCTGCGTTACGTCAAGGTAGACACGCAGAGTAAGAGCAATGAGGAACGCTTCCCCAGCACAGAAAAGCAAAAGGATCTGGCCAGAATGCTGGTGGAAGAGCTAAAGGCTATGGGAGCGGAGAATCCCCATATGGATGAATACGGCTACGTCTATTCCGCCATTCCGGCCACGGCCCAGTGCCAGGGACCGGTCATTGGTTTTATCGCGCATATGGATACTTCCGAGGCGGTGTCCGGCCGGGATGTAAAGCCTCGCATTGTGAAGAATTATGATGGAGGAGCCATTGTTCTTGACGAAAAGGGCGAATATGTAATGCGGCCGGAGGAATTTCCGGAAATGAAAGCCTACCAGGGCCAGGATTTGATCGTCACCGACGGCTCTACGCTTCTTGGCGGCGATGACAAAGCCGGTGTGGCGGAAATTATGACCATGGCGGAATATCTGCTGGCTCACCCGGAAATTCCTCATAACCGTATTCCCATCGCCTTTACTCCCGATGAAGAGGTGGGCCGCGGCGTGGATTTCTTTGACGTAAAGAAGTTCGGCGCGGACTTTGCCTATACGGTGGACGGCGGTGCAGCCGGAGAGATTGAGTACGAGACCTTCAATGCGGCCGCCGCTCGGCTGACCATCCATGGCAAAAGCGTTCATCCCGGCTCCGCCAAAGGCAAAATGATCAACGCTATCCTGGTGGCCGGAGAGTTCCAGAATCTTCTGCCGGTTCATGAGGACCCTGCCTCTACCGAGGGCTATGAGGGCTTCTATCATCTCTGTGAAATCTGGGGAAATGTGGATCAGGTGACGGCAGACTATATCATCCGTGATCACGACCGCCAGAAATTCGAGGAGAGAAAGGCCTTTTTCCAGAAGGCGGCAGACTTTATCAACGTCAAATATGGCGAGGGCTGTGCGGAGGCGGATATCCGGGATTCCTACTACAATATGAAAGAACAGGTAGAGGCCCATCCCCATCTCATTGAAAATGCCCGTCAGGCCATCCGCGCCTGCGGTCTGGAGCCTCTGACGCTGCCGGTACGGGGCGGCACCGACGGTTCCCGCCTGTCCTTCATGGGTCTGCCCTGCCCGAACCTGGGCGTAGGGGGACATAACTGTCATGGACGCTATGAATTTACCTGCGTGCAGTCCATGGAAAAATGCGTGGATATTTTATTAAAGATCGTGGAAATCTATTCGGAGGAGCAGAAATAATAATCGCCGAAAAAGGAGCAGCCGATGAGAGAACACGACCGGACCGATGATGGACTGATTTTTCAAAATGGTTCCATTCTGACCATGGATATCCAAAGCCCTGAGGCTACTGCAATCTATGTGGAAAATGGACGAATTGCCGAGGTGCGCACCGATCCCGGCGGGGGAAGGGCGCTTCGTGAAAATTATCCGCAGGCCCGGAGCGTGGATCTGGCGGGCAGAACCCTTTTGCCCGGCTTTATCGACGGACATTCCCATCTGACGGCGGCGGCCATGCAGCTTTTGATGGTAAACTGCGCTCCGCCTCCCCGGGGTGTCTGCGGCTCCATTGAAGAGCTGATCCGCCACTGTCAGAAGGAGCTGCGGCAAAAAAAACTGCGGCCCGGGCAATGGCTGCTTGGCATGGGCTACGACCCTTCGGCCTACGAGGAGGAGCGTCATCCGCGCCGGGAAGAACTGGACCGAATCAGCGATCAGGTGCCGGTTTGTCTGACCCATACCTCCGGCCACATGTGCGTCTGTAACAGTCCGGCCCTGCGCATATTGGGCCGGGAGGATTCCAATGGACTTCTTGTTGAGCAGGAATATTTAAACCCGGAAGTTCAGAGAAAGATCAACGGCTTTACAGAGGAGGAGATTCTGGAGGCGGTGGGACAGGCTGCCCGTCTGTATGCGGCGCGGGGCTTTACCACAATTCAGGAGGCCAGAGCCGGAGAGAGGGAGTACGCCCTCCTTGCCGGAGCTGACAGCCTGGGGTATCTCCCGGTGGATGTGACCGCCTATCTGACTGTGGATGCAGCCTCCCGTTATCTGCCTGGGGCGGAGTCTGAAAACGGCGGCTTTAAATCCTCGCAGAAATCAGAGACCGGCTCAAGATCCGGACGGCTGCGTCCGGGCGGCTGCAAGATTTTCCTGGATGGTTCACCCCAGGGCAAGACGGCCTGGCTGTCCCAAAGTTATTACAGACCGCCTCAGGATAAGGACGCCTCCTGGAGCGGCCAGCCGGCAATGACCCAGGAGGAGACGCTAAAGGCGGCCGTCTTAAGCATCGCAAAGGGCTGGCAGTTAAACGCCCATGTAAACGGCGACGCAGCCATCGACCAGCTGATCTGCTGTTATGCCAAAGCTCTGTGCCTGGAAGCAGGAGAGAGCTATGAAATTTTGGCGGAGACACAAAAGACGGAGGCGGAGGAGACCTGGGCTTTTACCAGGCTGGCAAAGAAGGCTTTGGACAGAGGGCTGTGCCCCGATTTGCGGCCCGTGGCAATTCACTGCCAGACGGCCAGACAGGATCAGATCCGACAGATGGCCTGCCTTGGGATGATTCCTAGCTTCTTTGTGGATCACGTCTATTATTGGGGAGATTATTACCGGGAATCAGTGCTGGGGCCTGAAAGGGCCGCCAATATCAGCCCGGCTGCCTGGGCGGCGGCGGAAGGGATTCCCTTTACGCTTCATCAGGATGCGCCCGTAGTGGAGGCCGATCCTCTTTTTGCCATACACAATGCGGTCAACCGCCGCACCAAAAGCGGTTATCTGCTGGGCGCCGGGCAGCGAATCTCCGTGGAGGAGGCTCTGCGGGCCGTTACCATCTATGGAGCCTGGCAGCTGAAAGAAGAAAAACAAAAGGGGAGTATCGCGGCAGGCAAGCTGGCAGATCTGGTAATTCTGGATGGCAATCCGCTGACGGTTCCCCCGCAAAAACTCAAGGATATTCAGGTGCTTGCCACCTTTAAAGAAGGGAAATGCGTAAGCTGCTGATCGGTATAACGGGCGGAGACGGCCAAAGGAAGCTGTCTCCGCCCTGATTGTTATAAAAATATTTTTAAAAAAGGTATTGCAAATACCCCCTGGGGGTATTATAATAACATTATTCCGAAATACCCCCAAGGGGTATTTTGATTAAAGCTTACAAGGAGGCAGCAGAATGGAAGAGCAAAAAGACGGTCTGAGACCGGAGACTGATACGGAAAAATGTCACTGCCATTATAAGACCACGCCCAGGGACGCCGCCCAGCTGCGGCAGCTCCAGAATCGTTTAAAGCGGATGACCGGACAATTGGGCGGCATCAGCCGGATGCTGGATGAGAATCGCTATTGCGGCGATATTCTGGTTCAGGTAGCCGCCGTCCAGAGCGCCCTGCAGAATTTTGCCTACCTGGTATTGCAGGAGCATCTGGAAACCTGCGTGGTAGAGGAGATTGCCAAAGGAAACGTACAGGTCGTGGACGAGGCAGTGGAACTGATTAAAAAATTAAAGTAAAGGAGTGACCCATCCGTGAAAACAGAAAAATACAGCGTCACCGGCATGACCTGCGCTGCCTGCCAGGCCAACGTGACCCGGTGCGTCAGCAAGCTGGACGGCGTAGAGGATGTCAACGTAAGCCTCCTGGCCAACCAGATGACCGTTTCCTATGATGAGACAAAAACCGGCGCGGATCAGATTGAAGCAGCCGTCCGGGAGATCGGCTATGGCGCCTCTTCCCTGGAGCGAAGCGCCGTTTCCGAAAAGGGAGGCTTTCGCAGCGAATGGCAGAACCGTCAGAACCAGGCCCTGGAGAATCAGCAGGGAATGAAGCGCCGGCTGATTTCTTCCATTATTCTGCTGATACCTCTGA
The DNA here is from genome assembly GCA_944381515.1 of uncultured Lachnospiraceae bacterium. Classification (GTDB taxonomy): domain Bacteria; phylum Bacillota; class Clostridia; order Lachnospirales; family Lachnospiraceae; genus RGIG7193. The sequence goes on from CALWLM010000003.1 coordinate 4,997, forward strand.
TGTATATTGCCATGGGCCCCATGATGGGCCTGTCCGCGCCGTCCTTTTTGGTAGGCACGGAAAACGCCCTGGTATCGGCCCTGGCACAGCTCCTTCTCACCATACCGGTGATCTTTATCAACCGCCATTTTTTCACCGGCGGCTTCAAGGCCCTGGCTCACCGGGCTCCCAATATGGATTCTCTGGTGGCTATCGGTTCAGGAGCATCTTTGGTATACGGCATCTTTTCCATGTTTCGGATGGCCTATGGGTTTGGTCACGGCGATATGGCGGTGGTCCATGAGTACGCGCACGCTCTGTATTTTGAGTCGGCGGCCATGATTCTGACGCTGGTCACCGTAGGAAAATATATGGAAGCCAAATCCAAGGCCAAGACATCGGACGCTTTGGGCAAACTGGTTGATCTGGCTCCCAAGACTGCCGTTGTCATCCGAAACGGCGCGGAGATGACGATCCCGGCCGAGCAGGTGGCAGCCGGCGATACGGTGGTGATCCGTCCTGGCGAAGGAATTCCGGTGGACGGGGTAGTTATCGAGGGTTATGGTTATGTGGATCAGGCAGCCATTACCGGCGAGAGTATTCCGGTGGAGAAAAACGTAGGAGACACCGTGATTTCTGCTACCATCAACAAAAACGGTACCTTCCGCTTCCGCGCCTCCAAGGTGGGAGAGGATACCACCCTGTCCCAGATTATTCGCCTGGTAGACGAGGCCAGCAATTCCAAGGCTCCCATTGCCCGCCTGGCCGACAAGGTCAGCGGCGTATTCGTTCCGGTCGTTATTGTCATTGCTCTGATTACCGCTGCGGTCTGGCTGATTGCCGGAAACGGCTTTGAATTTGCCCTGTCAAACGCTATTTCGGTACTGGTAATTTCCTGTCCCTGCGCTCTGGGACTGGCCACTCCAGTGGCTATCATGGTGGGAACCGGCAAGGCCGCCGAGATGGGCATCCTGATCAAATCGGCCGAGAGCCTGGAAAATCTGCATTCTGTAGACACCGTTGTTCTGGATAAGACGGGTACCATCACCTCCGGTCATCCGTCGGTGACGGATATAGTGGTTCTGTCTCCCGACATGACAGAGGAGACTTTCCTTGTCTGTGCAGCGGCTGCCGAGGCCGGCAGCGAACATCCTCTGGCTCAGGCAGTAGTGGAGAGAGCCCGCGAAAATGGCCTGTCCCTTCCCAAGGCAGAAGCTTTTGAGGCTGTGTCCGGCCGGGGTATCCGAGCCAGGGTAGAAGGACATGACTATCTGGCAGGAAACGCTGCCTTTATGCGGGAAAATGCTCTGCTTGCCGCACAGGAGGAAGGGGCGGCGCAGAAGGACGGCCAAAGAAGCGGCGGCACAGACGGCCGCATTCTGTCTGAGGTATCCCGTCTGGCGGGAGAGGGCAAGACGCCGCTAATCTTTGCCAGAGACGGCCGGATTGTGGGAATTATCGCCGTGGCCGATACGGTCCGGGAGTCCAGCCGCGCCGCCATCCGCCGCTTCGGTGAGATGGGACTTCACGTGGTGATGCTGACCGGTGATAACCGGGTGACGGCAGAAGCCATCCGAAAAGAGTTGGGCATCGAAACGGCGATCTCCGATGTGCTTCCCACAGAGAAGGAGGCCCACATCCGCGCGCTGCAGGAGAAGGGCCATAAGGTAGCCATGGTGGGAGATGGGATCAATGATGCCCCGGCCCTGACCAGGGCAGACATAGGCATCGCCATCGGAGCCGGTACCGATATCGCCATCGAATCGGCCGACGTGGTTCTGATGAAGGATTCTTTGCAGGATGTGGCGGCGGCCATCGACTTAAGCAGAGCCGTAGTCCGCAATATTCATATGAACCTGTTCTGGGCCTTTTTCTACAATATCCTGGGTATCCCGGTGGCGGCCGGCGTCCTTTACCCGCTGTTCCAGATCCGGCTCAGCCCGATGATCGGCTCGGCTGCCATGAGCTTAAGCTCTGTCTGCGTTGTAACCAACGCCCTGCGCCTGCGCTTCTTCAAGCCCAGGGGAGAGAAGGAAGAGCCGGCTAAATCGGTTGAAACCGCCGGGGATATGCGATACAATGAGAATAAATACAATGAGGATAAAAACAATCAGCTAAATAACGCCGGCGAACCGGCGGATAAGAAAGGAATAGATAGCATGAAAAAAGTATTAAAAGTTGACGGAATGATGTGCGCTCACTGCCAGGCCCATGTACAGAAGGCTCTGAGCGAGGTCCCCGGCGTGACCGAAGCTGTGGTAGATCTGGAAAAGAAGGAGGCCGTGGTTACGCTGGCGGAGGATGTGGCTGACCAGATTCTGATGGATGCCGTAACCGAGGCTGGCTATACGCCTGTAAGCTGCGCCGCCATGTAAGATTTTCCTTTGCAGGACGCTTTGTCTTCAGATTGTAAAAAGTATGCTCTGAGAAGAGGAGAGGAGCCGGCAGTCCCATTTGCCTTGGGCGAGCTGCCGGTTCCTTTTTGCACGTCCTGTCTTGTTTGTCTTGTTTTGTGCGTTTTGCCTTTATAGATGCTCGTTTTCTATCCGATATTTTAGTGAAATGATTTTTTCGTGAATAGTTCGAATGGTTTGAATAAAAGCTTCATCTTCACTTCCCGTAGGATCGTCAAGCCCCCAATCCTCCCGGTGTATACAGGGCAGATAAGGACAGTTTACATTGCAGCCCATTGTCACCACAATATCTACAGGGGGGAGTTCGGATAGAAGTTTGCTCCGCTGTGTCAACTCCATGTCGATACCGTAGAGTTGTTTCATCAGCCGCACTGCATCCGAATTGATCTGCGGTACGGTTTCTGTTCCAGCGGAATAACTTTCAAATACATCTGCGGCCAGATATTTTCCAAGAGCCTCTGCAATCTGGCTTCGGCACGAGTTGTGGACACAGATAAATGCTGCCTTTGTTTTTTTATCCATGTGTTTAACCTCTGACTTTTTGAATGAGGGCTTTTACCTCCTCTGCCTTTAAGACTTTCCCATAAGACACCACTTTCCCGTCCACCACAAGGGCGGGGGTCGTCATCACACCATAGGCAGCGATTTGTGCGAAGTCAGTGACATGATCGATGGAGATCTCCATCCCAAGGTCCGCCAATGCTGTGCGGGTCGCCTCCTCCAATGCGTTGCACTTGGCACAGCCGGAGCCCAGAATTTTAATACCCGGAGCGATTTTCGCCGTCTCTGCCTGCGCCATCTTTTCAGGTGTACAGCTGCTTTTACAGCAGCAGCCTTTTTGCTCTTTCTTTCTTCCAAACAGTCCCATGATAAATACCTCCTAATTAAATCAGCATGAATTGGAATGCGTTGAACAGATACCCGACGATGATAATACCAATCGTGCAGACCCCAACAAACAGCGCCAGCAGCTTAGGTTTGATTGCCTTGCGAAGCATGATGAGCGAAGGCAGTGACAAAGTAGTGACCGCCATCATGAAGGACAGGATGGTACCAAGCTGCGCACCCTTGGAAAGCAGGGCCTCCGCTACAGGAATTGTGCCAAAGATATCCGCATACATAGGAATACCCACGATGGCAGCCAGAATAACCCCAAAGGGATTATTTCTGCCCAGCACTGCTTCGATCCAGCTCTCCGGAATCCAGTTGTGGATTAGTGCGCCGATACCGACACCGACCAAAATGTAGGGGAACACCTTCTTAAATGTGTCAAAAGTCTGCTCTTTGGCATAGATCAGTCGCTCTTTTTTGGTCAGCTCCGGTGACTCGATGTCCACACTGCCTGCGGAGAGGACGAAGCTCTCGATGTGCTGCTCCATATGCAGCTTTTCAATGATAGTCCCACCAATCACTGCGATGACCAGGCCAAGTATGACATAAATGATGGCAACCTTTGTCCCCAAAATGCTCATGAGCAGAACCAGGCTTCCAAGATCGACCATAGGAGAGGAGATCAGGAAGGAAAAAGTCACACCCAGCGGAAGTCCCGCGCTGGTAAACCCAATAAACAGCGGGATAGAGGAGCAGGAACAGAATGGCGTTACCGTTCCCAGAAGCGCAGAAACGATATTCGCCCAAATTCCATGAAATCGGCCCAGGATACGCTTGCTCCGTTCCGGTGGAAAATAGCTTTGAATATATGAAATGGCAAAAATCAGGACGCAGAGCAGCACAGTGATCTTCAAAACATCGTAGAGAAAAAACTGTACGCTGCCACCAATCTTACCGCCGGTATCAAGTCCCAGTGCGGACAGTCCCATTCCGATCAGGTCATTGAGCCAGTTCATGCCAAGCACCTGATCCTGAATAAACTCCCATACACCCATACAAAAACCTCTCTTTCCAGTTTGTGGATATCAAATCAATTTTTTTTGATGTGTATTGCAGAAAGAAACACCATCTTAATTTCAGATGGCGTTCCTTATCCGCAGCAGTGACAGGCAGTTTCTTGTTCAGCGTAAGGCGTTGTCAGTTCCTTCAGCAATTCCACCGCATAGTCTCTGCCGGATGTACTCAAGCGATAATGGGTCCATTTACCCTCCTGACGGCTGACAACAAGCCCGGAGTCACAGAGGATCTTCATATGATAGGAGAGGCCGGACTGTGTAAGGTTCAAAGGTTCCTGTAAGACACAGGCGCATTTTTCGCCGCTGCGCAGCTGTTCCAGGATAGCGAGCCTTTTAGGATCGCACAATGCCTTGAATACCTTGGCCTGTTCCTGGTATATGGTTCCCATATTTTCACCTCACATCAAATTATTTTGATATGAATAGTATACGCATACAAAAACGCATTGTCAACCGTTATTGTAAAAATCTCCATTGTATCAGCGATGGAAAAACCCTTTCTTTTCATAGGGCTCGCTGGTTACCGACGTCACGGTATAGCCGGTGGCGCCGATGACCTTTTTTAAGGCCTCCTCGTCGACAGGAGTCTCCGTCACCAGCACCGTCTGTTTTTTGGTGTGGGATGACTGAACCTTTTTCACCGGAAAAGCCTTTCGGACGGCGTCGTTTACATGGGCCTCACACATTCCGCACATCATTCCATCCACCGCTATCGTATATTTAACCATATTGCAATCCTCCCGTACTTTGGTTAGCTATATCTAACTTAGATTATAGCACGCCGGCAGGCCTCCGTCAATCCTCGTCCCATTTGACGTCCGGAGTAAGACCGCGGAAAGCGGCATACTCCTCGGCCTGGCGATTTAGCTCACGCCGGGTAACTTCG
>CALWLM010000004.1 GCA_944381515.1 uncultured Lachnospiraceae bacterium
CTTGCGGGTTCTCAGGGCAGCGCCCTGAGCCCTCGGAGAGCTTTTCGGCATCGATATCTGCAATTTTCAAGGTTCTATTGAGCCTATTTTTTTCGGCTCAGCTTTTCATAGATTACTTGACACTACCCTTATCTCTCGCTGCTTTTTCCATTGGCCGCTATAATATCTCCCAGGGAGATATGGTCGTTGCGATAACGGGCCTGCGGATTTTTCTCCGGCACCGTCAGACCGATAGCCTTATAGGGACATGCATGAACGCAGGCCAGGCAGGTCTGACATCTGCCGGGAATATGCACGGCCCTGCCCTTCTCCAGCCGAATCGAATCGGAAGGACAGACCTTCGTGCAGATGCCGCAGCCTACGCAGACATCTGTCATCCGGATTAAATGCTGCCAGGCATCCGCCAGCATCCGGCTCATACCGGCCAGAAACTGCTGGTGAGCCTCCCGGTCCGCCTGGGTAACCGGGGATATGGCTCTTCTGCGGTTTTGCAGATCCTCCAGTATCACCTCCAGCTGCTGCCCTACCTTCTTATCAATCTTTGTCTGCTCCTCCATGTCAAAGGAAGGGAGCCAGTTATCCACCATCAGCACCACATTGATATAGCTGACATCGATTCCGCATTCATCGCACAGCTGCTTTGCCAGCTCCGCGGCGCCTCCGTGCCGGTTGCCGTAGGTCAGAATCATATAGAAGTAATCGGTGTGAAAGACTGCCTGGCTCATAAATTCTCTGACCATGGACGGCGCCTCATGACCGTATACAGGGCAGACAATACCGAAGCTGTCCGCGGTGAATTCTCTCTCCCTCCCCCGCATGACCTGAGGAATGCTTATGGGCTTCTCCTCAATTTTCCCCGCAACGTAAAGGCTGTTGCCCGTGCCTGTAAAGTAAAATACCATGAATGATCTCCTCCTCTTTTAGCTTTTCTTTTCCTGTCTTGTCTCCTTTGCCGGATCATGTTATAATCCGATAAGATCTTCCGGTTGATAGTACCGATTATATTATCCGGTTGTTACAACCGGTCAATAGGTTTTTCAGAGATTTTCTTAAAAATTCTGTGAACGCCAGACATCAGTCGTCTGCACCGGACGCCGGTTATTCAGCCGGCATTATAACGGAAAGAAACGAGGAAAAATCATGGTTTACACAATGATGCAGGTCTGCAGGGAGGCTGATCTGACCTACCAGACCCTGAAATTTTACTGCAACGAAGGACTAATCCCCAACGTAAAAAGGGATAAGAACAACCGCCGTATTTTCGATGAACGGAATCTGAAATGGATCAAGGATCTGGTATGCCTGAAACGATGCGGCATGAGTATTCAGGAGATGAAGAAATATCTGGATTTGTGCCTGCAGGGAGAGTCCACGATCCCGCAGCGCAAAAAAATGCTGGCCGAGAAGCAGAAGGCTCTTCAGGACAGCATCCGGCAGCTGGAGGACAGCATCGCCTACATCGACTGGAAACAAAATTTCTACGACGATGTCCTCTCCGGCCGCAAGCCTTATGTAAGTAATCTGATCCCGTAAGGAGGAGTCTCCTATGGCAAAGGGACCCAATCAAAAACTCAAGCTGTTGTTTCTGGCCAGAATATTCATGGCCGAAACCGACGAGGAGCATGGCCTGTCCTGCCAGGAGCTGATCCAGCGCTTGAATGAATATGAAGTGACCGAAGACCGCAAGACCCTCTATCTGGATCTGGAGGAACTGCGCCATTTCGGCATGGATATCGTAAGCGAACAGACCGGCCGGAATGTTCTCTACCGTCTCGCTTCCAGGGAATTTGAACTGCCGGAGCTGAAACTGTTGGTGGATTCCGTGCAGTCGGCCAAATTCATCACCGAACGCAAATCCCGTGAGCTGATCGCCAAATTAGAAACGCTGGCCAGCCGCTACGAAGCAAGGAAGCTGCACCGGCAGGTTCTGATCTCCGGCCGGGTAAAAACCATGAACGAAAGCATCTATTATAACGTGGATAAGCTTCACACCGCCATCGGCGAGGACCGGCAGATTCGTTTCCAGTATTTCCAGTGGAACGTAAAAAAAGAGATGGAACTGCGCCACGGCGGCGCCTGGTATCAGATCAGCCCCTGGGCTCTGGTCTGGGACGACGAGTATTATTACCTCATCGGCTACGACCCCAAGGGAGACAAAATCAAGCACTACCGGGTGGACAAGATGCTGTCCATTTCTCTTCTGGATAAGAAAAGAGAGGGCCGGGAAATGTTTCAGACTCTGGATCTTCCCCAATACTCCCGCGGTCTTTTCGGTATGTTCGGCGGGGAAGAGACCACCGTCACGCTGGAATGCGAAAACCATATGGCCGCGGTTATGATCGACCGCTTCGGCAAGGACGTTCCCATGAGACCCACGGACCCCTCTCATTTCCAGGTGCGAATCCAGGTATCCGCCAGCGAGCATTTCCTGGGCTGGGTCGTGGGCCTGGGAGGCGGGGTGCGGATCGTCGCGCCGCAGGCCATGACAGACGCCATGAAGGCTCTGGCAGAGCGGCTGCAGAACCAATACCAGTGAGAGACGATGCGCCGCTCCATTTTGCCCATAAATTTTGCACTGCAAATCGGAAAGCAAAAAAATACCCTCATTCAGACTGCACTGCACAGTCCGTCTGAGGGTATTTTCAATATGGAAATTTACAAATCATTCTGCTTCTTATCTGCTTCTCATGGAGTAGCAGCCGCCCTCTTCTTTTTGGCTTCAATCTGACGGAATCCATACAGAACACCGAAAAGTGCCCAGCCGGCGATCGAAGGAACCACATACGGCGTGATAGCCAGACCGCAGGCAATCAGATAACCGATCCTCTCAAAGATCGTAACCTTGTCTTCAACATAGCCCTGCAGGGCGCAGGCCAGAGAATAGCTGACAACGATACCGGAGATCCAGGTCAGCAGGGTCTGGAAATCGAAGTTGAAGATAATATAATCGTTGTTCAGCGCAAAGGCGAAGGGCAGGATAAAGCCTGTAATACCTATCTTCACCGCTGTAAAGCCTACCTTCATCGGGTTCTCCTGGGCGATGCCGGCCGCCGCGTAGGAAGCCACGGCCACAGGAGGGGTGATGGCGGACAGAGAAGCGAAATAGAACAGGAACAGGTGAGCAGCCAGGGTGTCCACACCCAGACTGGTCAGGGCAGGAGCAACGGCTGTAGCCACCACGATGTAGGACGCCGTTGTCGGCAGGCCCATGCCCAGGATCGCGCAGACCAGCATCGCCAGGATGAGGCTGGGGATCAGAGCATTGCCGCCCAGCTGTACGATGAAGTTACTGAACTTCAG
>CALWLM010000005.1 GCA_944381515.1 uncultured Lachnospiraceae bacterium
AGGGTCAGGCAGGAAATTTTCTGTTTTTCCGTGCCAGTCTCAGCGGGTTGCTCCCCTAGCTTGTATGTATAATATTTTTGAACCGGGGTAAGTATAGCACCGATAAGAAGGCCCTGTCAATAGAAAATCGTTAAAGAGGGGGGAACACAGCCGGTTCAGCCTGTATCCCCTCCCCTTTTATCGTTGATAAATCATCACTCTCCATTCACGCACAGCACACACTTTCTCTTCCGCGGCCGGCTGTAATCAAAATCCACAAACCAGACCGAGCCAAAAGGACCCGTCTGCAAAATCCCCTCGTCAATCACAAAGGTTTCGCTGGCCCCCAGCAGCGTGGATTTCAAATGAGCCGGTCCATTGAGGCTGATACCCTGAAAATCAAAATGTGCTCTTCCCGGCCGGTTCATGTGCTTAGGGCCCGGATAAAAATAGTTGTCGTCAAACTCCACCTCATCAGGGAAAATCCGCCGCAGTCCCCGATTCAAATCAATTTGCAGATAATCATGGCCCACAGGATTCTCATCATGAACATATTCTTCAAAAAACACTGCACAGGTCGTATGCAGAGATTGAACCGTTACGGTACCATTTTTTATTCCGGTTTCTCTAATAAATTCTTTTATGTCTTCTGTAAGATTAAAAAAATAAATCTTGGGATACTCCGTTTCCAGTTCCAGATATTTGATATTAACCATTTCAGTCCTCCCGATAGACTCTGGAGCCAAAATCCCTTCTGGCCCGCAAAATCCCATCCAAAAAATCGGCAATCGTCGCCTTGGGATCTGCACTGCAGAATATACCGGATGCCCCTCCCCCGGATTCCGATCCGTATTTGATATTGCGGTATATATCGTCGCCGTTTTTTATTCCGGCTCCCTGCATCACAATTATGTTGGCGTCATAATCCTTGATCGCTTTTGTTGTGGACTGCAGATATTCCTGGGAAGCAACCACACCGCTTCCAATCAGCTTTGACTGCTCGCAGATAATTCCTGTTGGATGAAGGCTGGCGACCATCAGAGCCTCCTCCACAGAGTCTGCACAGACAAAGGTATACAGTCCTGCCTCCTTGGCATAGCGCACCGCCTTAATCAGCTGCGCCAGCGTCATAGGCCTTGCCAAGGCATGATTGAGAATCACACCGTCCGCTCCGGCATCCGCCAGCGCCTGGGGAACGATTCCTCCCATCGTTCCCCCCGGCTCAATCGCATCCATAAGCTGTGCATTGATAATGACATGCCTGGCCACCTGGGCAATGCGGTAAATATCCACCACCGGTACATTCATGGTTACTGTCACATCATTTTCCACAGCAATTTTCTCGCAGTATTCTGCAATCTCCAAAAGGTCATCGCCCCACATATAGGATTTGGCATTCACACCCAGCGTAGGCGTTTTAATTGACTTTCTGTGCATTCCGTCTCCTCTCCCTATCGCAGTTGAACACATGATAGTAATGCTCCAGCATCTTTGAAATAGCTGTATCCGCAGCTGCCATCATCAGCTTATAGTTACCGGAGTCATCCTCTTTCATCGCCTTGGCCCCGGCCACACACAGATCCGTAAAAATGTTAATCTTGCTGATCCCAAACTCCGCACATTTTCTCAAATTTTCATCGCCGCTGCCTGAGCCTCCGTGCAGAACCAGCGGTATATCCACCGCTCCTTTTAGTTCCTTCAGACGCTCAAAGCTAATATGGGGCACACCCTTGTAAAACCCATGAGCCGTACCAATGGAGACAGCCACCGAATCAACGCCCGTAAGTTCTACGAAACGAATCAGCTCATCCTTCTGCGTATAAATACTGGCATCCCCTGTCTCTTCCTCATAATTGACTCCGGCGCCCACATGTCCGATCTCCGCCTCCACGGTTATCCCCCTGTAATGAGCATACTCCGTAATCTCTCTGGTTTTTCTCACATTTTCCTCAAAGCTGTCCGAAGATGCGTCAATCATAACGGAGGTAAATCCTATATCCACCGCCTTTTTTACAAATGCTGTACTCTTGCCGTGATCGATATGCAGAGCTACCGGAATGCTGGCCTTTTGGGCATAATATTTCCCGATTATATACGCGTCTTCCAGAGACAAAACGCTCTGCATGGCCTCACTGTAAGCCAAAATGGCCGGCTGTCCCAATTTTTCCGCCGTTTCTACATAGGCGCGCACCATATTCATATTGCAGTAATCCGGCGAAGGTATCGCAAAATTCCCCTGGTTTGCCTCCTCCAGCATTTCCTTCGTATTTACGAGCATTTCTCCTCCTGCTCTCCCTTCTTCTTAAAGTATCCTCTCTGCAGCACAGCGCAAACGATGATAACCGCCAGGCAAAAGCCCGCGCCCAGATAACTGTTAATGCTGGAGAGAATAAAAATCGGGAATGTTGACCATAAAGTTCCGGAAATAGCAGAAATCAAGGTATATTGTGTCTCCGTCCAAGTATAACCGCTGGACAGCGCCACCTCTGTGATTGTGGGCGCCATAAAGGAACCGATAAGCAGTGTAATCGCCAGGAAAATTGTGCAGGACACAAGCGTTCTGCCTACCTTTCCTTTATGTACTACATTGAGCATGGAGCAGTTATATCCGCAGGCCGCCAAAGACGCTATTGGGATGATCCGGTTGCCGGGAACAATCGCGCACAGGGCCACGCAAATCGGAATCGCAATAACAGAGATCAGCATAACGGTGGTATGCCCCAGTCCCACAGCATTATCCATACCGATGTACAGCTCCGTACTGCCTTTTTTCTTGGCCATGATCTGGGAACAGGCCTGGGAAATTGGCACCAATCCCTCCATCAGAATCTTTACCATTCGGGGCGTCAGATACAGCAGCGCCGCCATCGCCATGCCTGTGGTAAAGGATGTCTGTACATCCTGTCCGCCGATGAAGGCTATTACTGTTCCAAGAATAAAGCCCAGATAAATCGGATCTTTGATCACCTTGAGAACCGGATTATCCTGTAACTTTTTCGCTTTCTCATAATCGATCTGTTTTCCTTCCGATTTATTCTTTCTGCCAATTAGATTGTACAGAGGCTCCAGCACAAAGCCGACAATCCACTGACCCAGGCAGCCGCCATGAGGAATCGAAATACCCGGTATACCGATCACCTTCTGCACCTGGGGAGCCGTTCGGTCAGCAATCAGAAAGATCACCGACGCATGGGCAAGGGCCGCTAACAGGCCAAAGATCAGGTTGCCGGTAAGCACATAAATCAGCGAGCCCGTCAGCGCATAATGCCAAAAGTTCCAGATATCGATATCCATTGTCTTGGTGGAACCAATGGCCAGAAGAATCAGGTTGAAAGCCAGCATTAACGGTATAATAAACGCCCCGATCTCCGTACCGTAAGCGATGCCCGACAGCGCTGTCCATCCTACATCAATGACGTCCAGATTCAGATTTGCCGCATCCACCAGACCTGTCGCCACCGGTCCCAGATAATTTGTGACAATGGTCAAGGCCAGGTCCAGCCCAAACAGACCAATACCCACCGTAATACCGCCCTTAATCGCCTTGTTTACATTGCACTTAAAGGCAATACCAATTAAAGCGACCATCAGCGGAACCATCAAATATTTTCCCAGTCCAGAAACCGCCGTAAAAAATGAACTGATAAATTCCATAAAACTTCCCCCTCCTGTTTATTTCTTCAAAATTTCCACCAGCTGTCTTTCCGCTTCCTCTGCTCCAATGCCGGAGATAAAACCGATTCCCATAACTGTAGGAATGGAATATTCGCCCTGCAGCTGTGTAGAACTTACAATGACATCCCCCCTGTCCTCATAGCTGTCGATTTCATTGATGCTGCACTGAATGATTTCATGGGGAATCTGATTTTGATTCAGAATCTCCTCCACCCGCATGGATATCATGGTAGATGTAGCAATACCACTGCCGCAGGCAATTATTACTGTCTTCATTCTTGTCCCCCCATTTCTTTGTGTTGTTTCACTTTGCTTCTTTGGTTCCGTTTGGTGGTTTCCCTTGTTTTTGTTTCTTATCGTTTTCTTTTTTTCTTGATTTAAGCTATCGTCCGCTTTTCATGTTTTTTTACCAGCTCCACTATCCTTTCCTTATCCGTGGCTTTTAAAAGCTCATCCATAAAGCCGTCATCCAGCCAAAGACTGGTCAGATTTGCAATTGCCTGTATATGATTGCTCACCCCCTCAATCAACAGCATAAAAACCACCTGAACTTCTATAATTTCTTCCAGCTTGTCCATTCGGTGAAAACCAATGGGCTCATCCAAAACCGCCACTATCAGTGCATCCTTCTGCACATGTTCCGAATCCACATGAGGCAGGGCAATATTGTATTTGTTGCACACAATCCCTGTAGGATATTTCGCCTCTCTTTCCTTCAGTGCCTGTTTAAACGTATCTTTCACATAGCCTTCCGCCAGAAGATCTTCTGCAAGAGAATCGAACAGATCCTCCTGGCTGTGCCAGCGGCAAAAGTAAGCTCTGCCGTTTTCCATTAATTTGCTTATTGTAACAGCCATTGCCCTCCCGGTGTGCTCCTCACGAAACGGCGCACACGCTTCCTTTCTCTATATTTTTCAAAAAGCCATTGCTTTTTGATCTCTTCTTGCTTATCGATAAACCGCATACTCCTTGATAAAAGCAATCAGCTTTTCATAACTGTCGATGCTGCTGTGCCTCTCCATCCACCGTGATGAGGAAAATATCTCGATCAGCTGGCGCAGAATTTTTAGAAAATCCGTCTTGTCCTTCTGAGAGACTGAGATCAAAAAAACAATATTGATGTCGTTTTTGCGCCAGCGGAAAGGTTTTTTAAAAATGCCGATGGTGATAAAGGTGCTTTTTTCATCGCATTGAATGGGATGAACCGCCGCAATGTTCATATATTCCGACGGTGACATCTCTTCTCGTATCATGACACGCTTCACGAAATCATCGTCCAAATCCTTATGGGTATCGCACAGCCTGCGAATAACATCCTCATAGTCCGAAACATTTCCGTCGAAATAACAGAAGGTCCCGTCGAAATATTGCAGCAGAGACTCTGCCTCCCGCCCTCTTTTTCTTTTGATCTCGCTGATCGCCGCAAAAATCTTCTCAATATCTTTTTGATTGATAAACACAGAAACATTAACTACCCGGCAGGGAAAATACCCCTTTAAAGGAACGGTCGTTATAATCAGATCAAACCCCTCTGCTTGCGATCGCTCCAGTTCACTCTCATCCGACATCACACAGACCGACAGCTCATGGGAAAAACTCGTCTCAAGCTTTTCGCAAATCAGCGTATTCAATTTCAAATATTCCGGATTGATGACGACAGCCTTTACTTTTGACAGCGCCTGCTTCTCAATCTGAGCCCCCACATGAAGAGCGATATATGAAATCTGGTGATCGTTCATTTCCACTTCAGGATATCTGTCCTGTATCTGCTTGGCTATAAAGACAGAAACCTCATAAATGGTGGGATAGGAATCCTTAATGCTGGTGAGAAGAGGATTGCGCATGGCCATTCTTCGGTGAATAATATTATTGAGATGCAGCGCAAAATTAGAGATAAACTCATCGTTGTCCAAATTGATAAAGTACTCGTTGTATACCTGTGCAATAAGTCTTCTGACAAAATCCAAAATATCGCTGTCTACAAAACCAGAAATGTTGGCGGACTGAACTTCCGGATCAGATTCCTTCATCCCAATGACCAGCAGCGCATAGATATCGTCAAAATCATGTCTGCCCACCTGAAAGCCATACCGGTCCGAAACCCATCCGGCAATCTCCACCGCGCAGGAATACCGGCTGTCTGAAGGGTCCACAGCTGCATCTGCCTCAAAGGGCTTTTGAAGCTCGTACTTGTTCCGGTCAATGATAATACAGATGTGAAGCACAATATTGTTCAGCGCAAAATCATTGATTCTGAATCCTCTCTTCTTGATAAATTGAAAAATTGTATCTTTAAGTTCTGCGGCATCAATATCTACGAAAAACGCATTTAACACCGAAACACTCAGGATACTGTGCTCCGCCTCCCTGTATATGGCATCCCCAAACAGGCAGCGGATATTTCTCTCATCTCCTTTCAAAGAGATGGTATCTTTTCTTCGGACAATGGTGACATTATAGCGGGCAATTTTTTTCTTCAGAGCAGTCACGGAAGACAGAAGAGTCTGCTCACTGACGCAAAGTTCTCCAGCCAGATCAAAATAATCAACCGGCGTTTTGCTCAACAGCAGCTCTCGAAGAATGGCCTGCTCTCTGTCACTGCCCACTGCACTCTCACCGCTGTCTTTTAAAAGCTCCTCAATCACCTTGGCATTTCCGGCGATTTTATATCCCTGGTTGGAAGAGATTATATATCTGTCATCGGCATTAATACTTTTTACCAGACTTCTCAGAGTTCTAAGGGATATCCCAAAGGCAGACACAATCTCGCCGGAAGAAACCCAGCCGTCGCTCTGCGCCAGGTATTTTATGAGCTCTTTTTCTCTGGATGAAAGCATGGACATATATTATCCTCCCATTGCACAAAGAAGGCATTTCCTCTTTCTGGACCGGTTCCCATCAAAGTCAACAAAATAAATATACCCATATTCCCCAGTCATTATTTCCCCGCCCTTGATGATAAAAGTTTTATCCGATCCCAGCAGGGTAGCCTTACAATGAGCGTCCCCGTTTAAAAGAGCGGAAGGTCTTGTAGCCATAGCTCCTCCCATGTCTGCGGAAAACTGTCTGTGCACAGGTCCCGGATATTTATAATAGTCATCATAGGTAAGCTGCTTGGGAAATATTTGATTTAATCCCTTATTCAAATCCGCCTGCAGATACTCATCTCCCAAAGCATCAAAATCATGAACCATCTCCTCAAAAAAGACCGCGCAGGTCGTATGCGGCGACTGTACCACCAAAATTCCGTCCTGAATTCCCGTCTCTCTTACAAAATCCCGGCACTCCTGCCGAATCTCAAAATATGTCGCCTTATTTCCCAGCGTCTCAAAAGATAATTCCTTATGAAACACATGAAATTCTCTCATAGCTTTTCTCCTCTTTTCCCTTACAGACATTCCTTCAGGATAGAAACGATATCCTCTTTTGATAATCTGCGATATCCTCCATATCGAAAACCATCCTCCTCTGTCAGCTTGCCGGCTATCTCATCAAAATCCCGGCCATCTATTCCCAAAGCCAGGAAATGGGACTCCAGTTCCATCTCATCCCAACAGAAGCTCTCGATTCTCCGAATCGTTTCCTGCGCTATAGCCTCGTCCTCCAAACGATCATCTATGCCCAAAGCATGGATGCCCAGCCTCCTGAACCTTTTCAGACTCTTTTCATCGATAATATGGCGCAGATATCGGGGCATGATAATGGCCAGTCCCAGTCCATGCGTGATATCATAATACGCCGATATTTCATGCTCAATGGGATGGATCGTCCAATTGCATTCTTTGTCATAACGGAGAAAATCATTGATCGCCCACGGAGCCGCCCACATCAAATTGGCTCTGGCCTCATCATTGTCCGGCTCCCGGCAGGCTACAGGCGCATATTTAAGTACGGTTCGCACCAGGCCCTCCATAAATGTATCCAGCATATACATGCAGTTGTCGCTGGAAAAATAAGTTTCTATGGTATGGCAAAGAATATCCACAGATCCGCAGGCTGTCTGATATTTGGATACCGAATACGTATACTGCGGATTTAAAAATGTTGCCCTGGGCCGTTGTGACGGTCTCCGAAGAGACTGCTTATCCCTGGTTTCCAGATTGGAAATTACTGCTCCGCCATTCATTTCAGATCCCGTTGCCGCTACTGTAGGAATCGTAATCAACGGAAGACTCTCTGTCACAGGAACCTTTCCCATAACAATATCCCATACCGGAGCATCCAGCAGCGCTGCCGAAGCAATTGCTTTGGCGCTGTCGATAGCCGAGCCTCCTCCCACTGCGAGTATGACTTTACATCCCTTCTCCCGGCACAGATCCGCTCCTTCCTGTACGTCTGTATGTCTGGGATTCGGCTGCACCTTAGAAAATTCCACTACCTCAAAATCATAAGTTTCCGCCGCCTGCATCACCAAATCATAAATCCCCATCGTCTTCGTATAGGAGCCTTTATAGAGAAAGAAAACCTTATCTCCATACTTTTTAATCTCCTCTCCCAAATGGCAGAGCATCTCCGGTCCAAAATACACCTTCGTGCCAATATCATAGATAAAATCCTGAAACATGCGGTAGACCTCCTTCCTGCCGGCTGTTTCCTATTCCTTTGTTTCCCTGTTCCTTTGTTTCTCTTATTCTTTTTGTTTTCTCCTGCAAATTCATTATCTCACATCAACTGTCCGATAAAAAGTTGACTATTGCACAGGAAGATGCAAAACAAAAAAA
>CALWLM010000006.1 GCA_944381515.1 uncultured Lachnospiraceae bacterium
TCATGTCAAATATACGAAGCTAAAGGATATAATCATGGATATTTAGCAATATATTTACCTGACGAGTGGTTGAAAGTAGTTGTACCCTTTTTAAATACAAAGGAGAGCTTATGATAGGATTGAAAAACGTGATGTAAAAAAGATGTTAAAATATGGAGCAAAATTAAGCGGTGTTCCATTATCAGAGTGTTTTTGACCTCATAGTTTAGCATTATGCTGCTCTGCTTGCATGTCTCTGGATTGCCCTGTATACTGTCATCAGTATATAGAAAGAAAAAGGGTTCCAGAGCACCCTCCGTTGCAAGTCGTGTACTCTGAAACCCTGGCATTAAAACCATGGTTATTGTATCAGATTACACGTTCACTTACAATCACGAAAATGATATTTTTTGTTGAGAGCAGCGACATATCCTACTGCCCGGTTTGTGGGGAGCCGCTTTCCTACCGTGATTCCTGCGTCAGGCTCATACGGCTGGAGGGCGGCATGAGGCGGAAGTTCCTGATCCGCAGGCTGAAATGCAGCAGCTGTGGGAGGCTCCACCGTGAACTCCCGGACTGTCTGGTCCCTTACAAGCATTATGCTTCCGAAGTGATCTCAGGTGTACTGGATGGCATCATCTCACCAGACGATGAGGATTCCGCAGATTTTCCCTGCGAAATGACAATGCGCCGCTGGCGCTGCTGGCTGGAAGCCAACCGGCTCAGGATAGACGGATCTCTCAAATCAACAGGATATTTAGATATCTTAATAGAAATTTCTGATTTTTATGAAGTTGACCTTCGAGAACTGCTTGATGGGGAAAGGAGAAGTGAAAAAGTGAGTAATGAAAATGACAAAAAGGAAGAAACTGTATTAAAAGCGGTAGACTATGCGAACATTGAAACAGAACGATATACTAAGCGTGTACATTGGCTTTTACTAACAGGAGCAATTTTTTGGTTTATTTCAAGTTTGATTAGCCACACTGTATTAGATAGTAATACAGTATTAAACGCAATATCAAACTTCGCTGAAGGTGCAGCAAGCGGAATGATTATATGTGGTATAGTATTTACAAGTCGTTATAGTCAAAGAATAAAAGCATTTAAACAGCGATTATTAAAGAGACAATTATAAATCCTGTTTTTACGGGAAAAGACCGAATGCAGATGCGAATAATCATTGACGATTTAAACCATACGCCGCAATAACTTTCTTTATTTCCATCCATAGGAAATGTCTGAGGGCAGTGGATCGATATAATTTCCGCTGCCCTCATAAGGTATTATTTACTGAATCGATTTTCCAAGTTCATACGCCTGCCGGATTTCCGGCTTGTCTTTAATGTCCCCCACGTTCATATTTCCGCCGGCAAGAACATGGCCGAGATTTTTCCAGCGCAAATGCTCCAGCAAATGATCGTAATAAGTAAGTACATCCTCAAATCCATGACCTTCTGCAGCCATCAGTAAAGCCGAAGCCCGATCATGGCCTCTAAGAAGATTGCCGTCGCCCTCCTCCAAAGCAAACAGACGGTCAATGGCCGTTCTGATCTGGCCGCTCATATTCCAGTAGTAAAGCGGGGTTGCCAGTACCACCACATCACATTCCTTTACCGCCGGATAAATTTGCACCATATCATCCTTTTGTACACAGGGACATTCCCGGCTGCTGTGCCCGCCAAAACAGCCCTTACAGCCATGAATCTCCATGCCGTCAAGGAAAAATTCCGTTACCATATTTCCCACACTTTCCGCACCTTCGGCAAATGCCTTCACAAGCATGGAGGTATTGCCTTTTTTGCGGGGACTTCCATTCAGTATCACGATTCTTTTGCCCACACCAAACACTCCTTTTCTCTCAAATTTTTTCTGTGCTTCAACACCATTACAACGATTCTCTGCTGCTAACATTAATCATAGCAAGAATGAAACACAAAACAAGTACGCACATTAAAGTGCGATACTTACAAAAAGGTTAAGTACTTACCCAAAGGAGAGTATGGTTTTCTAACGGAGAATGCCGGACGGATTTGAGACTTGCACTCTTAAGAAACGTATGCCCCTGTCTGATCGTCTACAAATTAAGAAAGGACCGTCGCGCTGAATATTTAACTTAGCGTGATAGCCCTTTTCTCAAATCCATTTTCTAAAAGTTCTCCGCCGTACGGAAATTACCGTGCAGAAATTACTGTTCAAAAATTACTGCGCGGGAATTACTGAGCAAGCATTCCCTCGATCACATCCTTGGCGATCTGGTTCTGCTCCTGGAATGCAGTGAGCCTTTCGCCCTCGTCCGTCAGGTTGTCATCGATAACGCCCAGCATGATATAGCAGACATAATTTCCGTAAACCGCCACCTCGGAGGCCTGCAGCTTAGGGATATTCATCGGATAGTTCACTCCGCTCTCAATCTGGGTGTCCCGGTAATTCTCCAAAGCGGCCCGTACATCCTCCACGCGGTCGCTCTTGGCCTTAACAATAATCAGAGTATCCACGTGGGCGCTGATCATCGGGCCCTCGCCAATCACTTCATCATACATATCGCTGCTGATGCCATAGAGGGCCTCCAGGGTCTCTGCGTCATACTCCATGCTGGGAATATAATTTTCCCCATAGGCTTCCTTCACCGCATCCCGAATCTCCGTTACCGAGACATCGTCCCGATACGTGCCGTCTGCCGTCTGACCGGACTCTCCTTCTGTCTCAGCCTCAGTAGCTTCCTGCGTCGGAGCCTGGGTCTCCTGACCAGCCGTCTCAGTCTCCTGCTGTGCTGCCGTGGTTTCTGCAGCTCCTGTGCTGGGTGCTGCCGTGGTCTCGCCCTGTCCGCTGCAGCCGGTAAATAATACCAGGGTCAAAACCAGCGTCAATGCTAATACTTTCCTTTTCATGTCCTTGTCTCCTGTCACTGTGATATTTTTTTGTTGCACAGTTATCGGTTATCATAAACCTTGCTCAGAATATCACAGATAAAGAAAAAATACAACTTACTTTTTTCTGAATAAATTCTTGCGCCCTGTTCCTATTATGCGCTGCGCGCCGTTATCATATTCTTTATCATATTCTGTTCACTTTTTTCTGATAATTTCTCCGAAATATTGCTGCCCAGATCAGAATACCGGCAGCGGTATAAATTCCCTTGTTCCACAGCCAGACATGATTCGGATCTCCGGCGTAACAGATAAACAGGTAAATATATTCCACGCCCCGAATCCGCAAAAGACTGCGCGTAAGCAAAGCCGCCAGCCACACAAGGCCGCTGACCGCAGCCGCCAGATGCTCCTGGACGGATTCAAGTCCCACCCAGGCAGCAAGAGAAGACAGGAAAAAAGCCGGCGGAAAATACATAAAAATCAGTTCTCTCAGAGGATAGGCATAGCGGATAAGGGAAACCGCCGCCATGCAGCCTACGGCAAAAAAACTGACCGTACCAAATACCGCCGCGCTGCGCTTTAGCGCCCAGGCAAACAGGGAACGGCTCTGGGCAGCAATCAGATCAAAATTACCATCGGCCCGCGTTCTTGCCCATTCGCCCACGCTGACCGCTGCAAAGAAGGGAAAGATCACCTCAAAACTCACCGGATATAAATCAAGCAGCTCCCCTCCTGCGGCCGCCAGCACAATAACGGCCCCGCAAATTCCCGCCGACACCAGAAACAGGTTTGTCCCCGCAATCTTTAATTCGTTCTGAATTCCGCTCTTACATTCTCCCATTTTTCAGCTTCCCTTTCTCCACAGGTCCCGCTTTATGAGAAGAAGCACAGCGGCCGCGGCCGCTGTTCCTGTCAGGAAAAAAACGTTTGCCAGCACGCTGTTCCAATTCACAAACGGCCACCTGGGATGCCTCCAAATTAAACGCACCAGATCCCCGGACGTAATCAGATAAAAGGGCATAGCCTCGGCAGAGCCTACATTGGCGGCGTTGACGCCAAAAAGGACCGCCCCCAGCATATAGAACAGACGAACATCCATCACGCCGGGCAGAGCAACCGAGACAAAGCCGACAAACAGACTGGCCGGCAGACCGCAGACCAGACAGGCCTTGACCAGGGGAAAGACACAGGCAGAGACCGAAAGAGAAAAAGGCGCCGCCGCAAAATACACCGCCATGTTGAACCACAAAAAAGCGCACAGCATGAGAAAGGTGAAAAAGAAACCGCCAACCAGCTTTCCTGCCGCATATTGACTCTTTTTGAGAGGGGCCGCCATAAAAAGAGACTTCACCCCGGTTCTCTCATCCACAGAAAGGCGGCCCGCCAGCAAGAACATCAGCCCGAATAAAAGCACCAAAACATCAAAACTCATAATCCGACTGATAAAATATGCAGGCTGAGGCAAAAATTCCAGACGTGCCAAATTAACGGCCGAAGGAAAGCTGTCCAGCTGGCAAAGCAGTACGGCTGCCCCAAAAACGACCCAGACGGCGGGACGGCCAAACTGCATCTTTAACTCATAACGAACAATCACCCCCGTCTTACGCATAATACTTCCCTCCCATACAATAAACATAAGCGTCCTCCAGGGTCGCCGTCACCGTTTTGGCCCCGGCAAAATTTCCCCCATCGTCCATGATACGCACACGAATTCCATCCTTTTCATAGGTTGTCTGCAAGACCACAGCCTTCCTGTCAAGTCCGGCCAGCTGCCTTTCATCCTCCAGACAAAGAAGCTTTACTTTGCCTTCCACTCGCTGCATCAGACCGTCTGCCTTTCCCGCATAAAACAGTTTTCCTCTGCGAAGCACGGCCAGCTCCTCACAAAGCTGATGTACGTCCTCCACGATATGGGTGGAGAGAAGAACGGTGCGCCCGCCTCTGGCATATCTGGAAAGCACGCTGCGAAACCGCACCCGCTCCTCCGGATCAAGCCCTGCCGTCGGCTCATCCACCACCAGAATCTGCGGCTCGCCGATCAGCGCCTGCGCAATTCCCACCCGGCGCTTCATGCCGCCGGAAAGCTGGCCGATCTTTCTTTTGGCATATTCCTCCATCTCCACCGCCTTAAGCGCCTCGTGTACCTTCGTTTTGTCCCGGATTCCTTTGGTTCCGGCCATATAGTTCACAAAGTCAAATACCGACAGAGAAGGATACATGACGAGCTCCTGGGGCAGATATCCAATCCGCTTTCGCACCTCTGCCCCCTGTGCGGCCGTATCCCGGCCGCAAACCCGAATTGTCCCCGAGGACGGCGTCAGTATGGTAACTAACGCTTTCATAAGCGTAGTTTTGCCCGCTCCATTATGCCCCAACAATCCAAAGACGCCGCTGCCCACCGT
The DNA here is from genome assembly GCA_944381515.1 of uncultured Lachnospiraceae bacterium. Taxonomy (GTDB): domain Bacteria; phylum Bacillota; class Clostridia; order Lachnospirales; family Lachnospiraceae; genus RGIG7193. Next base: position 5,255 of record CALWLM010000006.1, read on the forward strand.
AAAACTCACATCATCCAGAGCCGTTACCCCATTTTTATATTTCTTGCTCACATGACTTATTTCAATATTTCTGTCCATGCCTATCTCCTTTCATTTTAACTACATTTGTAGTTTTATTGGGTATAAAAAAATATTCACGGCCTCCCCTCCTCCAGACCATATTCCAGACCGCATTCCAGCCCATATTCCAAACCGGTCCCATACGCCGGATAAGGATAGAAATGCTGACGGCTGAACCACCAGGAAAAACCGATGGTCAAAAGTATAAGCGCCGTCAAAACCGCCGCCGCAAGTCTCTCGCGAAGAAGCGAAGGCCCGGCGGTAATTCTCAGAATCCTTCTCTTCGTCAGAAGAAAGCTGAGAGCGCCCATCTCCTGCCCCGACCGGAATCCTCCGACTGCCGCAAGCTCCAGCAGCCGAATCACAGCGCGGGCATAATCCATCCGGGTGATTCCGCCCGGCAGATTTTTGATGGCCCGGACGTCGCAGTCCATTTCACAGTACAGAGAGAACTCCCTTCTGGCAATCCACACAAATGGATTAAACCAGTTCAGCGCGCAGGCCGCGTCAAAAATTCGCTCCAGCAAAACATGCCTGCGCTGAATATGAGTAAGTTCATGGCAGAAAACGACGGTTAATTCTCTGTCATCGAGCTGTTCCATAATACTTGCATTCACAAGAACCGTCAGATGAAAAATTCCGGCAATGCAGACCGGCTGTTTGGTTCGGCCCTCCCGCAGTACCGGCATCCGCCGCAGTCCCAGCTCCATAGCGGTGCGCCGGCAGACCTCCGCCAGTCTCTCATTGCCGCAGAGCGGAGATCTTTGTAAGGCCCGACCTGCTAACGCCAGGCGCACACAGCCCAGCAGCAAAAATATCAGACAGCCCGCGCCCCAGACGCCGGCAGCCAGATAAAAGCCATCCGCCCACAGCTGTCCCTCCGGCGAAACCGGCTGTACATCAGGGGCCAAAAAAGGCAGCACATAGACCGCCAGCCCGCAGAGAGCAAACCACAGCGGCACAGTCAGGCGCAGCACACGGCTGGCAAACAGCGTCGCCGCCGTAAAAAGCGCGCCGATTACAGATATATAGACCTGCAGGTAAAAAATCTCAGCGATTATCTGCATTCATTTCCTCCTGCATCCATTTTCTCCCGGGCTGCGATAAGCGCCTTCAGTTCATCCAGTTCCTGCTCCGTAATATCGCCGCTCTCCACAAAACCCATGACCATCCTGGACAGCGAGCCGTCGTATACCCGCCGCAGAAAGTTCCGGCTCTCAGCCAGCTGACAGTCGCTCTCCGACACCGCCGGATAATATA
>CALWLM010000007.1 GCA_944381515.1 uncultured Lachnospiraceae bacterium
CATCCGCAATATCTTTGGAAGCTCCCTTGTGGTCTCCTTCCTGATCGTCTTCCTGTTAAATATTATCATTCCCCAGGATAATACACCGGAAGACTGAGCCAAAAGAAGGCCTGATGCGCCGGCATACATACGCCGGCACGTCAGGCCTTCTTTTTATACCCCTGGAAAATGAAATCTAAGAGAACTTTTCTGTGGAATTTTTCTGTATAATTTTATTGATATTGTATATTTATTCGTTGACATTCGATTGAAAATTGTGTAATATGGACATAGATAACTTTGAATCTACTCAACCATATTAATGGAAACAAAAATGAAAAAAATAGCGAAAAGCAAATCGGGTGTATATGGTACCGCAGCGATTTTTCTCATATCTGGGGTGTGTTCTCTAATCATTGGCGACGAGAATTATTTTTTTTGGATGGTATGTTTTATTTTTGTACTATCTTTAATTGATTTAATGCGTGCAAAAGATAAAATGACATCACTGTTATACTGGATGCTAATTGCGTCAGCTATCGTACTTATTTTATGTATATGGTCTTTTGCTTCAGGGGAAACGGTTAATGGAATCACATATGGAATGATGACTATAATGATAGTACATCACCTTGTAAAGCAATTTAAGCAAATAATTGATTCTACAGATTCACCCGAAGACTGTTAATCGAATATGTTTGATCGGGTTAATCTATCATCATTTTTAACTGTGAACCCTTTTTCTAACTATACGGCATAATTCCTTGATTTTTGAGCCGAGTGGCGGAGAACCACTCGGCTTTAACAATACGGTAAGCTGAGTATTCATATGCGCCAGATAGGACATACCTTGGGTATGCCATCTCAAGCATCCTACAGATTCGTATATCCCATCAGCCAGCGGTCCACAGCCCGGGCCGCCTCCCGGCCCTCGTGAATTCCCCAGACCACCAGAGACTGACCGCGGCGCATATCTCCAGCCGCAAAAACCCTGGCAGCGTTGGTGGAATATCCGTCCGCACCGGTCTTTACCCGGCCTCTGCCGTCCAGTTCCACACCGAAGGCCTGGGCCACATACTCTTCGCTCCCCAGGAAACCGGCGGCAATCAGAACCAGATCCGCGGCAATGGTCTTTTCGCTGCCCTCCACCGGCGTCATGTTTATTCGGCCCGTCTTCTCATCCTTTACCGGCGCAAGACTTACCACCACCGCCTTTTTCACATTGCCCCTGGCATCGGTGATAAATTCCTTCACCGTGGTCTGGTAGACTCTGGGGTCCTTGCCAAAGACGGCGATGGCCTCCTCCTGACCGTAATCCGTCTTTAGAACCCTGGGCCACTGAGGCCAGGGATTATCCGGCGTTCTGCTCTTGGGAGGCTCAGGCATCATCTCCAGCTGCACCACCGACTTGCAGCCGTGACGAATGGCTGTTCCCACGCAGTCGTTACCGGTGTCTCCTCCGCCGATAACCAGAACATTCCTGCCCTTGGCCGAAATATTCCTGCCGTCCTTTAACCCCGAATCCAGCAGGCTCCTGGTATTGGCCCGCAGGAAATCAACGGCAAAATAAATCCCCTTGCCTTCCCTGCCGGGAACCGAGATATCTCTGGGCCTGGATGCCCCGCAGGCCAGGATCACAGCATCGTACTCCTTTGCAATATCGCCGGCCTTCACATTCTCGCCCACATTGGCCCCGGTGACAAATTCCACGCCCTCGGCCTTTAAAAGCTCCACGCGGCGGTCCACCACCTTTTTATCCAGCTTCATATTGGGAATACCATACATCAAAAGGCCTCCCACCCGGTCGAAACGCTCGTAGACCGTAACGCTGTGTCCTCTCTTATTCAGCCGGTCTGCCGCAGCCAGACCCGCCGGTCCGCTGCCCACCACGGCGATCCGCTTGCCAGTACGAACCCGGGGCGGCTCCGGCTTAATATACCCCATCTCAAAGGCCTTCTCAATGATGGCCCTCTCATTTTCTTTGATGGAGGTAGGGTCGCCGTTTAAATTGCTGGTGCAGGCCACCTCGCACAGAGCCGGGCAGACCCGGCCCGTAAACTCCGGAAAGCAGTTGGTCCGCTGCAGCCTGCGAAAAGCCTCCTCCCAGTTGCCGGTAAAAATCAGATCGTTCCACTCAGGTATCAGGTTGTGCAAGGGACAGCCGGTGGCCATTCCATTTATCATCATCCCCGCCTGACAAAAGGGCACGCCGCAGTCCATGCAGCGGGCTCCCTGCTTCTGCTGTCCGGCCGCAGGCAGCGGTTCATGAAACTCATTGAAATCCTGAATGCGTTCCCTGGGAGAACGGACGATGCCGGTCTCTCTTCCATATTCTAAAAATCCAGTCGGTTTGCCCATATCGTCTCTTTCCTCCCTCAGCTCTTCTTCACGGCATAGAACGCCTCGATGGAAGCCTGTTCGCTGGACAGGCCCTTTTCCTCCATTGCCACAATCGTATTCAGCATCCTCTTGTAATCGTGAGGAATCACCTTCTTGAACTTGGGCAGGTATTCGCTGAAATGCTCCAGGATCTCTCTTCCTTTGGCGGAGCCGGTACATTCCACATGCTCGGCAATCATCTCTTTCAGCTCCTGCACATCGTATTTGCCTGCCAGCTCTTCCACCGACACCATCTCCTTATTCAGCCGCTTATAAAGATCCCGCTCTTCATCCAGGACATAGGCAATGCCTCCGCTCATGCCGGCCGCAAAATTTTTGCCGGTGGGTCCCAGAACCACCACCCGGCCGCCGGTCATGTACTCGCAGCCGTGGTCTCCTACTCCTTCCACCACCGCCGTAGCTCCCGAATTGCGCACGCAGAAGCGTTCGCCGGCCATGCCGCAGATAAACGCCTTGCCGGAGGTGGCGCCGTAAAGGGCCACGTTTCCGATAATAATATTCTCGCTGGCCCTAAAAACAGTCTCCTTCGGCGGATAAATAATCAGCTTGCCGCCGGAGAGTCCCTTGCCGAAATAGTCGTTGCTGTCGCCGGACACCTCCAATGTCAGACCGGCAGGAATAAAGGCACCAAAGCTCTGTCCGCCGCTGCCGCTCGCATGGACGCGGTAGGTATCCTCCGCAAGCCCCGCCGGGTACCTCTTGGTAATCTCCGAGCCAAAGATGGTACCAAAGGAACGGTCCGTATTGCAGATCGTCAGAGAAAGCTCCCCCGGCTCCCCTTTCTCCAGGGCAGGCCCCAGTTTTTTCAAAAGCACCCGCATATCTGCCGTTTTTTCCAGCTCAAAGTCGAAGATATTCTTTTCACCGTATCCGGCCAGCTTTCGCCCGGCATAGGAGCGGTCCAGAACCAGAGACAGATCCACCTCGTTTCCCCTGCCACCTGCCGGGTCCTCCTTCATCCGCAGCAGATCCGTGCGGCCTACCAGCTCATCTACGGTACGCACGCCCAGCCTTGCCATGTATTCCCGCAGTTCCTGGGCAACAAAGCGCATGAAATTGATTACATACTCCGGTTTGCCGCGGAACCGCTTTCTAAGCTCCGGATTCTGGGTGGCCACGCCCACCGGACAGGTATCCAGGTTGCAGACCCGCATCATTACGCAGCCCATGGTCACCAGAGGCGCCGTGGCAAAGCCAAATTCCTCGGCACCCAGCATACAGGCCACCGCCACATCCCGGCCGTTCATCAGCTTGCCGTCGGTCTCGATGATAACCTTATCGCGCAGATCATTCATAATCAGAGTTTGATGGGTCTCCGCCAATCCCAGCTCCCAGGGCATACCCGCATTGTAGATGGAATTGCGGGGGGCTGCCCCGGTGCCGCCGTCATAGCCGGAGATCAGAATCACCTGAGCCCCCGCCTTGGCTACGCCGGCCGCCACCGTTCCCACGCCGGCCTCGCTGACCAGTTTGACGGAGATTCTGGCGTCCCTGTTCGCATTCTTCAGATCATAAATCAGCTGGGCCAGATCCTCAATGGAATAAATATCGTGGTGGGGCGGCGGGGAAATCAGCCCCACGCCCGGCGTCGAATGACGGGTCTTTGCCACCCAGGGATAAACCTTGCCCCCCGGCAGCTGACCGCCCTCGCCGGGCTTGGCTCCCTGGGCCATCTTGATCTGAATCTCCTGGGCGCTTACCAGATAACGGCTGGTAACGCCAAACCGCCCCGATGCCACCTGTTTGATGGCGGAACAGCAGTCCCGGCCGGTACCGGCCGACTCCAATCTCTCGTCGCTTTCTCCGCCCTCGCCGGTGTTGGACTTGCCGTGAATGGCGTTCATGGCCAGGGCCAGCGTCTCATGGGCTTCCTGGGAGATGGAGCCGTAGCTCATGGCCCCAGTTTTAAATCTTTGCACAATGGAATCCACGCTCTCTACCTCGTCCAGAGGCACTCCCTGGGCCGGATAGTTAAAATCCAGAAGCCCCCGGAGATTCATCGCCATATCCTCCCGATGCAGAAGCTCCGAATACTGCTTGAACATCTGATAGTCCCCGTTTTTTGTGGACTCCTGCAAAAGGTGGATGGTCATCGGATTATACAGATGCTCCTCCCCGCCGGCTCTGGACTTATGATTGCCGGGACTGTCCAGGGTCAGCTCCGTGGAAAGGCCCAGAGGGTCGAAGGCTTCCCCGTGGCGGTAATTTACATCCTCTGCGATGTCTTCCAGAGTGATTCCCTCCACCGGAGATACCGTATTGGTGAAATAGCGCCGAATCACTTCGGAGCTAATGCCCACCGCTTCAAAGAGCTGAGAGCCCTGATAGGACTGGATTGTGGATACTCCCATCTTGGAGGCAATCTTCACAATGCCGTGAAGCACGGCAGAATTATAATCGCTGACCGCCGCATAGTAATCCTTGTCAAGGAGCCCGTCGTCAATCATCTGCGCGATGGCGTCCTGGGCCAGATAAGGATTGACGGCGCTGGCGCCGTAACCCAGCAGGGTGGCAAAGTGATGAACCTCCCTGGGTTCTCCGCTCTCCAAAATCAGGGCCACCGAGGTCCGCCTCTTGGTGCGCACCAGATACTGGGCCACCGCCGAAACCGCCAGAAGGGAGGGAATCGCCACGTGGTATTCATCCACTCCCCGGTCGGACAGAATAAAGATATTGGCCCCGTCCCGGTAGGCCCGGTCAATCTCAATAAAGAGCCGGTCGATGGCCTTTTCCAGAGACGTATTGATATAGTAAGTGATCGGAATGGTCTCCACCTGAAAGCCTTCCACCTTCATGCTCTTGATCTTCAAAAGGTCCGTACTGGTGAGAATGGGATTATTGACCTTGAGAATACGGCAGTTCTCCGGCTTCTCGGTGAGAAGATTGCCGTCCTCGCCCACATAGACGGCCGTGGAGGTCACTACCTCCTCACGGATGGCATCCAGCGGGGGATTGGTCACCTGCGCGAACAGCTGCTTAAAATAATTAAACAAAGGCTGATGCTCACGGCTCAAAACCGCCAGGGGGATATCCGCTCCCATGGCAGACACCGTCTCCGCCCCATCCCGGGCCATGGGCAGAATCATGGTCTTGTATTCTTCAAAGGTATAGCCAAAGGCCTTTAGGAGCCTGGTTCGGGTCTCCCGGTCATAGGTCTCCACTCTCTTGTTGGGAATCGGCAGATTCTTTAATTCCACCAGATTGGAATCCAGCCATTCCCCATAAGGCTGACGGCCGATATAGCGCTCTTTGAGCTGCGCGTCATCCACCAGCTCTCCCCGCACTGTATCCACCAGGAGCATACGGCCCGGACGCAGCCTCTCCTTCAGGATGATTTTCTTCTGGTCGATCTCAATGGCCCCTACCTCGGAGGCCAGAATCAAAAAGCCGTCGTCGGTGACGCAGTACCGGGAAGGACGCAGGCCGTTGCGGTCCAGCACCGCTCCCATGATATCTCCGTCGGTAAACAGAATGGAGGCCGGTCCGTCCCAGGGTTCCATCATCGTGGCATAATACTGATAGAAATCCTTTTTGTCCTGAGGCATGTATTTATCATTGGCCCAGGGCTCGGGAATCATAATCATCACGGCCAGAGGCAGCTCCATCCCGCTCATCACCAGAAACTCCAGCGTATTGTCCAGCATTGCCGAATCGGAGCCATTTTCATTGACAATGGGAACGATTTTGCTCATCTCATCCTTCAGCACATCGTTTACCATATTCTCTTCACGGGCGTGCATCCGGTCCACATTGCCGCGGATCGTATTGATTTCTCCGTTGTGAACGATAAAGCGATAAGGATGCGCTCTCTGCCAGCTGGGGAAGGTATTGGTGCTGAACCGGGAGTGGACCACGGCGATGGCCGTCTCGTAATCCTTATCCTGCAAATCCAGGTAGAAGCGGCGCAGCTCCTTTACCATAAACATCCCCTTATAGACGATGGTGCGGCTGGACAAAGACACCACATAGGAATCGTCGTTGCTCTGTTCAAAGATCCGGCGCACCACATAGAGGCGTCGGTCAAAATCCAGGCCGCGCTCTGTTTCTGCCGGCCGTTTTACAAAGGCCTGCATTATACAGGGCTTGCACTGCGCCGCCCGCTTGCCCAGCACGCCGGAGGCCGAAGGCACCTCTCTCCAGCCCAGAAACTCCATCCCTTCCTTGGAAACAATGATCTCAAACATCTTCCTGGCCTGGTTTCTGCGCAGAACATCCTGGGGCAGGAAAAACATACCCACTCCATAGTCCCTCTCCTCACCCAGTTCAATTCCCGCCTCGGCCGCCGCCTTTTTGAAAAACTTATGGGAAATCTGCAGCAGAATACCCACGCCGTCGCCGGTGCGTCCCTCGGCATCCTTGCCGGCCCTGTGTTCCAGGTTCTCCACAATTTTCAGCGCGTCGTCCACTACCCGGTGGGATTTGATTCCATGGATGTTGACCACCGCTCCGATACCGCAGTTATCGTGTTCAAATTCCGGCGAATAAAGGCCGGGACCCAGGTTTTCTCTGGCTGCCTGAAAATATTCCATACGCATTCTTCCCTTTCCGATAAAAATAGAAAAAGACCAGTCCGGTATCTCTCCGGATGGTCTTCATCGACGCTTTAACGCATTAATGTTTTGCTAGGAGCTAATATACTACATTTTTTTCCGTTTGTAAAGAAAAAATTCTCTCTGCTTTTTTCCATTTTTTTGTGTATATGTTCCAAGGCCCTATGACTGAAACAGCCTGCCACCGTTGAATTTTTATTAAAACTGTGCTAGAATCTAAACACATCAATTACTTCAGGAGGGCGACACAATGAAAATACAGGAATCCGCCGAAAATTATCTGGAAACTATATTGATGCTGTCGCAGCGCAACGGCAACGTACGTTCCATCGACATCGCCAACGAGCTGGAATTCAGCAAGCCCAGTGTCAGCGTCGCCATGAAGAATCTCCGCGAAAATGGATACATTCATATGGACAAGGACGGTTATATCACCCTGACCGATGCCGGCCGGGAGATCGCCGATATGATCTACGAGCGCCACACCCTTCTTTCCCGCTGGCTGATTCGTCTGGGCGTCAATGAAAAGACAGCCGCAGAGGATGCCTGCCGCATCGAGCACGTCATCAGCAAAGAGAGCTTTGAGGCAATTAAAAAGCATGTGGGTATGAACTGAGGGCGCGCTTCATGGATATTCTGACACTGTGCTATTTTGCCTCCGTCTGCCAGAACAAAAGCATTGCCAAAGCTGCCGACAGCTTTTTTATCTCCAGACAGGCCTTATCAAAATCCATTATCAACCTGGAAAAGGAGTTGGGCGTCCAACTCCTTATTCGCAGTCATTCCGGCATTGAACTCACCCCGGCCGGCCGGCGTCTCCAGGAGAGCGCCGGGGAAATACTTCAGATCTGGGAGGCCACCAAAAAGGATCTGGAGGAGATTCGCCGCCAAAACCGTCAGACCATCCGGGTCGGATATGGCCAGATCTCCTTCACCCTATGGAAGTCCGACCATGTCCGCCAGTTTTCGCTGCTGCATCCGGATATCGACGTCCGCACCGAGATTGCTCTGCCCGACGAGCTGCACACCGCTCTTTTGGAGGACAGGCTGGATATAGCCGTCACACACTCTTTTAGCTCCGATCAGTTTTCCCGCACACTGCTGGCGTCCTGTCCCACCTGCGTTCTGATGCGGGCCGATGATCCCCTGGCCGGCGGCGACTGTGTCCGTCTTGCGGATCTCAGAGGCCGAACTCTGATTCTCCGCCCCGGCCACACGGAGTTCTCTTCGGCTCTCATACGCCTTTTGCAGAGCGAACAGATTCCCTTTGAAAGCTGCCGCCTGCCTGATGCGAACATTGCCATCGTGCTGCAAGCTATCCGGGAAAATCGGGGACTTTATTTTACCTCGCAGTATTTTCAAAATATTGTGGGAGCGGCAAACGGAACGGTCTCTCTCCCTCTTATTCACGACGATATGGAGCTTCTGCCCAGCCGCGATATCTACGCCGTTACTCTGAAGAGCAAAAAGCCTTCCAGCGCCGTCAGCTCCTATATCCGCTATTTACAGTCCTCTGTCCAGCAGCCCGCCGCCAGCGACAGACCATAAGGTATTTTTCATAAGTTTATCATAGATTTATACAGAAATTTCAGGGAAAAAAGACTTGACTTTTATCCGCATTCCCGTTAAAATACCACTCATATTCAGATAAAACATCAAAAAGCCAAACAATGCAATAGACATTTCATCGGAGGACCAATCATCGCAATGATTGATTGTCGGAGAAAGATGTCGGGTGCGCCCGGTTATTACAAAGTAACCGGGCGCTTTTTTTATTTCATAGGAAACTGCGTTCTTATGAAATAAAAACGCTCCGTAGGGATCGCACTGCGGCGAAGCGGCAGATACTTGCCGGGTATATCCCGCAAGCAGACGTTTTATCGAGGAAAGGAGGGAAGACGTGATGGATATCGCCAACCGGATTGCTTTTCTGGAAGCCAGACTGCATCGTCTGAACACCCGAAAAGATAAGGACAATGCAGGCGTCTGCCGGAGACTCAATCGTGAGATTCAAAATCTGAAAAAACAGCTGCTGGCTGAATAAGCCTGTGTGAAGACGGGAAAAGGGCCGCTGCATCTGGTACAGCGGCCCCTTCTTATACGTTTTTTTCGGATTCCTATTCTGATTTTTCTTCAGAATCCTTTTCTGCCTGCTTTTCGTATTTCCCTTGCGATCTTACTCCTGGGCTGCCGTCAGCTCTTCCCCGATCAGCATACCGGAAATACCGGCATGAGACAGGGAGTCGCCGCCCACATAGTGTACGCGGTAGCCGCCGGAAATCTCGCCGATGGCATACAGATTGCTGATGGGATTGCCGTCCGTATCAACCACCTGCATATTTTCGTCCACGCGCAGACCGCCGGTGGTGCAGGCCACACCATTGGAAACCTTCATCACATAGAAGGGAGCCGTCAGCTCGTCGGCAAAATTCTCTCTGCCGAACTCATCCTCGATCTCACCGCGTACAGCCTGATTATATTCATCAATGGTCTGAGTCAGAGCATCCACGTCTATACCCAGTCCTTCGGCCATCTCCTCAATGGAGTCATACTGTGTGGTCAGCCCCATATCCACATAGGACTGCGCCTTGGTCGTCACAGCCTCGCTGTAGTTGAATACGCTGTCATCGAAAATTTCATAATAGTACTCATCTCCAATGTCGTGCATGGCAGCAGCCGCCACCTCACTGTGGCTGGACTGCTCGTCGGCAAAGCGCTCTCCGGTAGACTGACGAACCAGGATACCGCCGCAGTTTCTGAGCAGATTCGTGGTAATGGTAATTCCCTTGCTTACCTCCAGGGTAGCGTCGATATGAGGATCTTCCATATCTACCGTATCCGCCCCCAGCTCCACAGCCGCGTTCAGCATGGCACCGTCCATACCAATGGAACCGCCGTAGACCAGACCGTCGTAATCCTCGCCCCAGTTCTCCACGATCATTTCATTGTTGTCACCCCAGCCGCCGCTGGCCAGAATAATATTGTTTCCGTAATATTCCACCGGCTCGCCGTAGTAGTTGGTAGCGGTTACGCCGACAATCTGTCCGTTATCGTCCAGAATAAAGCCGTCCGCCTTGGTGGAGTAACGGATGTCGATTCCCATCTCCTCCATATCCTCCTCAAGAGTAGCCACAGCGGTGCCGATATTGGGCGAAATTGCATGACCGCGGTTGATTTCAGAGCCGTCGGTGGAATTGACCTTCTCTGTATTGAAGTTTACTCCCAGCTCTGCATAGAAATCGATCAGATCCTGACCGTGATCCGCCACCATTCTCACCTGTACCGGGTCTTTGGCGTTGTTGCTGTTTGCCAGCGCCCACTCGTAGAAAGTATCCGGATCGTCCTCGATGCCCAGATCCGCCTGTATTGTCGTGCCGCCAAAGATAAAGGTACCGGTGGACAAAACAGAATTGCCGCCCAGATACTCCTTGGCCTCCAGCAGAATCACATCGCCGCCGTTCTCCGCAGCGGAAATAGCCGCCGTCATTCCGGCCAGACCTCCGCCGATAATCAGGATATCCGTCTCATGGGTCAGATCATCATAAGTATCGATGGTTACCGGAGCCTCCAGCAGAGCATCCAAGTCGCCGCCGGCCTGCTCCACGCAGTCTCTCACGCCGTAGATTACTGCATAACTGGTATAAGTGGCTCCCGTCACAACGTCCACATTCAGGGACTGATTGTCCAGAATTCTCTGGGGCAGAATTTCGATAGCCTTCGTACCTACCATCAGAGTCTCATTGTTCTCGCCCACCTGAATATCCTCGATGGCATCCTCACTGAAGGTCACCGTCACATCAAACTGGCCGCCCATACCGGTCTGGGTAGAAGTATAAGTGCCGGCCTGGTACTTTACTCCGGCCGCCTCCGTCTCTTCGTTTGCAGCCGCCGTAGTCTCTGCCTGCGCAGTCTCCGCTTCTGCCGTCTGCGCAGCTGTGGTTGTCCCTGCCTGCGAACTGCAGCCGGACAAAAGCGCTGCCGTCATGGCCCCCGCCAAAAGCAGGGCCAGCCACCTGTTCTGTCTCTTTCTCATCGCATATCCTCCCTTTTTGTATATAACAAATGTCATACCTGCAGCCTCCGGTATATTGGGGGTATTGCAGATATGACATTATTATAACATGCTCATATGCCTCTCGAAAGAAACGATTGTTTGACCTGTGTCAAGCCTTGGTTGACAATTCTCTGACTGATAAATTTCTGGCTGACAGGCCTTTGCCGCCCAAAGGAGCGCTGGCCTTATTTCAGATCGCGGAAGCTGATCAGCTCACAGTTATGGGCTGCAATCCAGTCTTTGAAGGTCTGGCTGGTAATGGCCGCCAAATCCTTGTTTCGGACCAGAGTATAGGAGGAAAAATGAAACAGCTCCTCATCCACGAAACCGCAGTGCGTACCCACCAGGGCAATCTCTGCATCCAAAGGCGCGTAGACTTCATTGGTCAGATAATACAGAGGGTCCGCCGCCATCTGATCTTCCACGGAGAAGGGCTTCTTCTGCCAGTTCTCCTTCCAAAAGGCCACATGGTGCCGCTCATACAAGTCAAAGGTGATGGGCACCTCATATTTGACCGACATCTCGTGCATGGCCCGTCCCAGAGTAGGCGTCCCATAGGAGTGGCCATGGAGATATTCCGGTTTCTTTCCCGTCAGCTCGATAAAGCGTTCGATCTGCGCCTCCACCTCCAGCAGACATTCCTCATAGATCAAATGATCGTTATTTTCGGCCGTCTCATCCAGCCTGCGGTGCATTCCTGCATTGAAAAAGGTGCCGTCCGGCTGAACCATCGAGGTGAGCCTGGCCGGATCAGCGCAGGGCCGTCCCGCCACAATATTGATATCCTGTCCCAGACACACATCGTAAGGACGGACCAGCTCCGCTGCAAAGGCGCTGGCGGGCATATTGGAAAACAGGCCGGTGCAGGTGATCATTCCCTCACGGATTCCTTTGATAATGCCGCAGGACACGGCTTCCGTAATTCCAAAATCGTCCGACTGTATGATAAGTTTCATCTGTATCCTCCTCTACACTTCTTTTAATTTAACATAGATCCACCGTCCCGACTGATATCGCAGCCAGATCAATATGGACCGCAGCAGCTGATCGGCCGCCAGCGCTATCCATGCGCCATAGAGTCCATAGTGAAAACGCGTGACCAGAAGCATAGCTAACCCCGGCCGGATAATCAGAATGGTGATAAAGATAACCACCGCTGTATAGCGGGAATCTCCCGCCCCGCTTAAGCCTCCCGAATAAATAAACTGCAGGCACTGGAAGGGCTGGATGGCGGCCAGAAACAGCAGAATTTCCGCCCCCATCTGAATTACCGCCGCCTCATCCGTATAAAGTCCCATCAGGAAGCGGCCGCCCAAGACAAAAGACAGCGCCAGAAGCAGAGAAACAGCCAGACCCAGACGGGCGGTGTCCTTCATGTATTTTTTCGCCACATCCACCCGCCGCTTTCCCAGGCACTGCCCGGTAAGCGTCGTGGTTGCCACTCCAAAGGCCTGGCCGATCATAAAGGATATGGACTGTATATTCATACAGATATTGTGGGTGGCATAGGAGTCGCTGTCCAAAGTAGCCACCACCCGCGCATACTGGATCCGTTGCCGCACCGAAATTGATACAATGTAACGATTCACCGGATACCCCATTAACGATGAACACGCCACCCCTCTAACGATAGTAAACAGGTGCAAAGCGGAAAGGTCTTAATTATAAATAAGACTGTCGCATGCGTCTCAGTGCAACAGCCCTATATTTTTTAGATTTTCGCCATCAAGTTCAGCGTTACTCTGTCTATGTGCATCAACTTTGCGTTAATCGTGCTTTTGCTGTTGGAACTGCTCTCTCTGGTTACCGGCGCACTGGTATCAATTCAGGTTCCTGCTTTGTGGTGCTAACCGCGGCGCTGCTGTACGACAGGAAATTTGAATAATTCTGAGGCAGAGAATTCCACCACAAAAGCGGGGATCTCTCTGTTTATTCTGCGGCTATAAACCGCTCTCTTTTTACTGAAATATATGCAATACGCTAAATCGCATTTTATCTCTTGACTTTTTACAACATCTCCTGTATGATATAAAATACCATTTTGAAGAAAGGAATTGAAACAATCGCAATGGACGACGCCGACAGTAGCGACGCTGACCGAAGTAACATTCACTGCAAACTAAATACGTTTTTATATATAGGCATAACCTGCATCTAACCATTAGATAGCGGGCTATGTCTTTTTGTGTTTCTTTTTGTTGACCACCGCTGAAAGGCGGTCAGAATATAAATTTTATCAAAGAAAGGAGTGATTGATCCATTATGGATCGACACAGACAGACGCCTTGGCACGCACTGAAACTTACGGAGGTCTATGAAACTTTACATA
>CALWLM010000008.1 GCA_944381515.1 uncultured Lachnospiraceae bacterium
CTCCTCTGCCTGGGGCTGGTGGCCGTCGGCGCGGCCGGCATGTGGCTTGCCATCTTCGGCGATGTGGGCGTTATGATACTGGCGGTACTGAACGCCATTCGGGCATTGTTTGTGGGAAAGCTGTAAGACTGCTGTTTTTCCGAAAGCTGATTCATTAGATTGATTTTCCTTGCAAAGTCCGCGTATATTTGATATCACAAGATTTCTCTATTAAAAATAAATGCAAAAATCGCAGCTTCGCAGCATTTTCCGTAATGCTAAGCGATGCTGCGATTTTCTTGTAAATCCATTCCCATTGTATATGCAGAGTAAGTGAGCAATTCTTTCCAGGGAAATCTCCTGTTGACGCTGTTCATATTTAACCATCTGATTATGTTTGTAAAAAACTTTCCACAAAAATATTAGGAGTTGCCCCCAAGTATACAAATTATATATCTGATAATAAGATAACAAATATATCACTATTTCTTTACATGCGTGTATTATACTGAAATATAAAATTAGAAGACGTTTTATGCCAATAATCGCGGATAAACACCGGGAGATAATAAGTGAAAAACAAAAAGATATTGTTATTTATTGTTGAAATTTTGATATGTATTATCCAAATTGCTTGCTTTATAATGGCATATCGTAATGTATATGACTTTTCAATATTTGTTAGGATAGAGTTGGCAAGCACGATTTTTCTGACTGGAAGTAAGCAACATAAAATACCATTATTGCTGAATCTGGTGTGTTTTTTCTTGAGTGTAGGTATCTCAATTGGATTAAAACCAAGCTTTACCATTAATGATGCTTATAATATTATAAGAGAAGATCCTGAACTAAATACACGGTTTTCATCTTACAGTATAGATACTTCATCAACTTATTCACAACAAAACGGTTTGATAAAACGGCAGTATATATTTCAGGCAATATCTGATGATCAGACACAGCAAATTACGGTTGCTTTTGATCCCATAACAGGAGAGTATGCTATAATTTTCCAATAATCAAAAAGTCTGTGTGTCTGAACAGAAATCAATGGACACGCAAAAAGGAGAGCGGCGATGAATCAGGTTATTATTTATGGCAGCCAATATGGCAGTACATATCGGTACGCAAAACAACTGTCCGAGCAGACCAGTATTATGGCAGTTAGCTATAAGGAGGCGCCTGATCTTTCGGGGATGCGTACCATTATTTATATGGGCGGCCTGTATGCAGGGGGCGTCCTGGGGATGGCGAAATCCCTGCGGGGCTTTTCCATTCAAAACGGGCAAAAGCTCATCATCGTTACCGTAGGGCTGGCCGACCCTGACGAATCAGAAAACCGGGAAAATATCCGCACTTCTCTGCAAAAGCAGCTTTCCCCGGAACTGATTGGACGGGCAAAGATTTTTCATCTGCGCGGCGGAATCGATTATCAAAAGCTCTCTTTGGGCCATCGGATGATGATGAAACTGCTATACCAATCCCTGCACAAGACGCCCCTGGAAAAACAAACGGCGGAGAATCGGGCGCTCATAGAAACTTATGGAAAACAGGTGGATTTCACAGATTTCGGTGCGCTGGAACCGATTATCCAAGAAATACAGAGGGGATGATATGAATAGGGCCGTTAAAAATATCCTGAAAATCCTTTGATGAAAAAACATTGGAAACGGTACTGTGGTGTCTGTTGACGGGTATTGCAGTTTCCTGTGCGATGGCGTGGCTGAACCTCTATATCGGCAGCGGGAATCGGATAAAACGGGCAATGATTTTGGGCTGTCTTTTGTTTGGCGTAGATTTGATTCTCTTCAACTTTTTATGCCGTTGGTGTTCAGCGCCGACATTCCCGATCTGATTCTCCGTACCCTGACAGATATCCTGGCGGTGACGCTTGGCTGCCTTGCATTTTCAGATACCCGCAGCCTGGATAAATCGGCGGGATAAGGTAAAACCCCGTCTATGACATTATATGTCCCAACCAAATTTGAAGAAAATAAAGCTTTCAGATCCTTTTGTATGCACCGTTGCTATTTTCGAAGCCGGAGAGTATAATAAGCGCAAAATAAAAGATTTGGGGCGGCTGTGGGCAGTGGGGCTCACAAGCGCTGTTTTTGCCTTTCTGCATGTGACAGCCGCCGCAGGACCCGCGGATTTTATCTGGAGATTCTTGTATTCCTTCATCCTGGCAGTGCTTTTGTGTCAGCTCAGGTACCAAACAGGGAATCTGTCTGCCTCTGTGGACTTTCACGGAGTGTGGAATTTTGTTTTTATGGGACTCCTTTCTCTGGGAACGGAGGAAAGCCCTGCGGCTCTGGTCAGTTATGCGGCGGAAAGTCCGATGTATCAGGCGATTCCCCTGGCGCTGTGTGTGATACTGTGGGCGCTGCTGTTTTGGAAAAGAAATACGTCTATTCTCTCTCTGCCAAAAGGTTCATCAGATTGACCTTTCCTACATGCAAAACGGCCAAAGCGCAGCCGGCCAGATAACTGGCCCAGAAAATCCCTGCGGCCAGCCAGCCGGTCAGACCGGCGCTGGATATCATCAAAAGGAGGCCGGCCAGAATGCTCCCAATGAAAGCCAGAGCTGCCTGTTCTAAAAAGAAGGAAGAAAACACCCTGCTGCGGGAGGCTCCCAGCCCCCGCATGATGGCAAACTCCATCCGGCGTCCATTAATCATCAGCCAGGAAATGACAAAACCCAGAAGAATTACGACCGCGCACAGAGCCGGCAGAAGAATCCGGCTGAACGCGACATACCGCTCCAGGCCGCCGGCTGTCTCTGTAAAGGCCTGATCCTGAAGAACAACGGTAATTCGATTCTGGTTCAGCGTTCCCACCTGGCTGATATTTTGATCCGTCAGATAATCTCGGAAGCTGTTCAGCTCATAGGCTGAGTCCAGAATAAATTTGCAGGTGGAAAAGCTGGTAATGGAATAAATGTAACCGTTTCGCTCTTCTTCGCTATTAAAGTCGTAGACGGGCCGTTCTCCGTCGGACAGAGGCGGTTTTTCGCCGGTAAACCAGGCCGGATCACACCAGAAGGAGAGGGGAACATAGATTTCCTCCTGGTCTTCGGAGCCGCTGTAGGCCCCTACGGCCTGCAAAGTGACGGTTTCATCATAGTCTGCTGTCTGAATATCGTTCAGGCGAACGGTAACGGAAAAGGTGTCTCCCAGAGCCATACCCCGCTCCGTCAGAAAGCGCTGGCTTACCAGGCAGGGATATGTCAGTTTTTCCTTTCCCCCTATAACAATTCCGGGGCCGTTTCCGGTAAAGGCGATGCTGTCAATAATGGAATAGCAGTCGGAACGGCTCAGAAAGCTCTCGTCCCAGTCCGGCAGCCATTCTATCTCCGGCAGATTGCCATAATAAAAATCCGAAGCGGCAGAAAGGTCATTAAGAGCAATCAGCTCCGGCTGACGGCCAATCCACGCATCCCGTCTATTCTCCGCTGAACTGCCGCCGGAGTAGGGAATCTCATCCTCCAGCCAATAGTTCCAGCCAAGACTGACATAAATATCCTGCAGCAGTCCGGAATCCCATAAAAGCCGGACGTTTTGTGAGGATACGGCCAGGTTTGTGGCCTGCCTGCCGTTGTTGCTGGTAACCTGCCCGGTGATTTGGGCGGTATCGTACAGTCTGTCGATCTGCCCGCGGGAATTTTGCGTGCTCACTGCCAGCAGGCCTAAAAGAGAAGCCAGAACCAGGGAAGCTGCCGGGATCACCAGGGAGCGCCAGCCGCCCCGCCGGGCGGAGATGAGTGCAAAGCGAAGAGAGCCGCTTCCGGCAGTGGAGGTGCCGCTCCGGGGCACGCGAACGGAAAGCCTGCCCTGTTTGGGCGTGGACTGCCGCCTGGCCTGGGACAGAAAAAGCAGGCACAAAACCAGCGCCAGGATAAAAACAGACAGACCCGCTGCCGCAGCAGGCCATCCGGGGATCTGTTCCGTCGTCCATGTTTTTATTTCGGTACCGATAACTGCCTCGCTGTAGCGCTGATCTACTGCATAGAGCCCCTGAGCAGATGTCAGGGCCGCCCGCAGAATGGTATCCAGGAGAAGTCCTCCTGTCAGCGCTCCCACAAGGGCGGCTGTTCCGGATATTACGAAGGTGCCCGATAACAGCCACATCCGGATTTTGCCGGCAGGGATGCCCAGAGAGATCAGGATGGATACGGTCTCGCGTTCACGTCCCACAAACAGGAAGGCAAACAGGATCAGCACCACCAGCGTTCCGCAGGCGGAAGCTGCCGTTACGGCCATGGCAGTGGATTCGATTGCCTGGAGAGGCTGAGCGGCGGAGGAATAGCCCTGATCGTACAGGGTTACCCGCACCCCGTCGGGGACTATGGCCTGAAGAGAATCCGAGGCTTCCCGCCCTTTTTCATTGTCCAATACAGCCCGGCCCAGCTGATAACCAAAGAGGGGGGAATCGAAGCTGCCTTCGGCGCCGGATACTCACAGAGAGCCGCTGTAAGCCTCCGCCGGATTGGTGATGCCCACTACCTGGAGAGTGCGGACGTCTTCCTTCTCGGTCAGTTCAAAACGATTTTCCGGGGCGGAGGACAGGATACTGATTTCTACCGTATCGCCCAGAGACAGCCCCATATGTATGGCGGTCCAGCCGTCTGCCAGACATACGCCCGTCTCCCCGGCCTGGGGGAAGCGTCCCTGTTCCAGGTATACAGAGCCCTGCTGGAAGCATTCCAGGGCTGCGATATCGTCGCTTGCCTCCGGGGAGACATAGTTATTGGCCAGCTGGTAATGGGAGGCATATTCGGCAAAGATTCCTTCGGTCAGGGCAGGGTCATTCTCACCGGATAATTTCAGATAAGGCGGGGTTTGGCAGCCCTCAAAGAATTCTGTAAGGACGAGAGTGGGCCTGGCGGCGTTTTCCGAAAACACGCCGTGCAGCAGATAACTGGAATCCGGGTCGGCTGCAAAACCGGTATCGCCCACCTCAAAGACAGCCAGGACGTTTTCCTGCTGATCCTGGGCCTGGAGGATGCGGCGGATATAGCCGGTGTAAGCATACGTTTCCCGAATGGGAATGCCGTAAAGTCTGCTGCCCGGATGATAATAACAAATAATGCCATCACTTTCGGAAGGCGTGTATGCAACAGGGCTTACTCCCGAATAGTCGATGCTTTCACTGTGAATCACCGTGTCGGAAGCCGCCGGACTGGAAGGATCGGTTCGGGTTAAGATAAGCTCTCCATCCTGCTCTTCATATTGAAAATATTCTCCGTTTGCTTCAATATAGCGGGACGCAGAATAAGTTGCGCTGTCACGGACATAATGAATTGCCTCCCTGTCCAAAACATTTACCAGGGTGCAGATATCCGGAAGCAAACCCTCATCAGCAGACCAGACGATCCCTTCCCGGTAGACGGGCGTCAGATCCCCGGCCTCCAATATGCCGTATTCCGCATAAGGAATATATCCGGTAAGGCGCTAATACCCATCCAGAGCCGCCAAGGTACGATCGGTCTCTTCCCACAGGCTGATTCCCTCCAAAGCGGCAACGTTCTCTTCATTCAGAGAGAGGGATGCCTGGCGGGCCTTTTCGTCTGCCGCGTCCTCTTGCGGATGGTTCTCCCCCATATATTCCACCAGGGCAATAGAGGTATAGCTTTCATCCATGGTATCCAGCGCCTGGGCGCAGTATGCCCACATGCCTATTCCCAGAGTCAGCGTCAGAGTCAGAAGCAAAATCAGGGCTGTAAAAAGGGCAGTCCTTCCCCGGGAACGCAGGGCGGAGCGGATGCCGTTTCGCATAATCATAAATTTTATCCCCCTTTCAGCTCAGAGCCACGCCGTCTTGAAGCTCCAGCACCCGGTCCGCCCGACTGGCCAGTCCCGGGTCATGGGTTACAATGACCACGCAATATCCGTTGGTGTGGGCCAAACCCTGGAGGATAGAGAAAATATTTTCGCCGTTGGCCGTGTCCAGATTGCCAGTGGGCTCGTCCGCCAGCAGAATTCGGGTATTCATTCCCAGGGCCCGGGCGATTGCCACCCGCTGCTGTTCTCCGCCGGAAAGCATGGTGGGATAACGGTCCAGCGCTGTGGCCGGCAGATCTACCTGTTCCACCAGCCGGGCAGCCTTTTTCCTGGCCTCCTTTGCTTTCATGCCCCGCAGCTCCATGGGATACATGACGTTCTCCGCCACTGTGAGCAGAGGAAAGAGCCGGAAGTTCTGGTAGATCACAGCCACCTTTTCACGGCGGTATTGTTCTAAATTCATTTGGGAAGTGGATATTCCTTCGCACAGCACTTCTCCCTTTGTGGGGAGATCCAGGCCGGCCATCAGCGAGAGAAGGGTGGTCTTGCCGCTGCCCGATTTGCCCACAATGGCATAGAGCCGCCCTGTTTCAAAACCGCAGGTGATCCCCTTTAAGGCTTCGGTCTGCTGATACTGGGTCTGATAGGTGTAGCACACGTTCTTTAGTTCCAGTATGTTCATTTTTCATCCTTCCCTCCCAATAGGACTTTCTCTCGTTAAATGGATAAAGCTTATACTTTATTGTCGTCTATTTTCCCAGAGAAATCGAGATGTAATAGAATATTTTGACAGAGACAGCTTCGGAAAAGCTGCGTTGTGTACATTGCGGCTGTCTGCTATAATCAAGCTGAAGTTCATGCTGTTTCGGAATAGGTTTTAAATCTTTCATTGTCGGAGTTTGGAGGCAGGGAGAAGGTTATGAAAATTGAAAGATTTCAATATTTTGCGGAGGTAGCCCGTCTGGGCAGCATTACCGCTGCGGCCAGGAAATGTTATATTTCCCAGACGGCCATGAGCCAGCAGATGAGCGCCCTGGAAGAGGATTTGGGGGTGTGCCTTTTGGAGCGCACCAAAACGGGGACAAAGTTAACCGAAGAGGGAAAGATCCTTTTGCCCAAGGCAGAGGCGCTGATTGAAGCCTATCAGGAAATTCTGGGGTGTTTTGCCGCAGGCAAGAAGCAGGAAGCCAAGCTTACCATTGCCTATACCGGGCCCATGGAGCAGCAGCTTCTTTTGGCGGCGGTTCCTGTATTTCACCGGGTTCATCCTGAGATCGACGTGCAGCTGCGGCAGTGTTCGATGGCTGCAATTGGAGAGGAGCTGGAGAATAACGAATGCGACATTGCTCTGGCTGTACACGGAGAGATTCGCATGAAGGGCTGCCATCATGCGGAGGTTCTGCGAAGGCCCATCTGTGTGGCCGTGTCTGCCGAAGCTGCGCTGGCGAATGAAAAAATGCTGACTATGGAGCAGCTGAAAAAGCGCCATTTTGTAGTTTTGCGGCCCGATGCCAGTACGCGCACCAGCAAGCTCATCCATCAGTGGCTGATCTCTCTTGGCTGGCAGGAGTCCATGATTCTGTATGCAGACAATATTGAAAGTCAGCTGCTGATGGTGAGCCTGGGTGAAGGAATAACACTGATGCCCGAGGGAATCTATCCTCCGGGAATCCGTCTGGTTCCCTTTGCTGATAAGGAGAATTTCGTTCACCGGACGGAGGCCGTATGGAAAGGAAAATCCTCTTTGTGCGAGGAGATGATACACCTCCTCCAAAAAGAAGCTCAAAAATGCACGGGGCGGCAGCCGGATACGGAAAAAATCTGATACAGAGGAAATCTGATACAGAAGAAAAACTTATGACGTAATTGCTAAAAAACATTACCCCTCCCCTGAAAAGATTGATATAATATTCACGTAAGTATTGGAGCCGGTATGGCTCCATGCGAGAGAAAAAGGCTTCTCCCAAACATATGGTCAGGAAAGAGCGGCCGCGCCGAAGAAACGGCGAAGCGCCTGCATGAGCATATGCACAGGGGTGAGGCCCCGGAAACGACAAGACGGGGCGAAGCGCATTAGGAAGGGAGGAAAAGAAAATGAAAAGATTGACAGCAATCCTGCTGAGCCTGTGCATGGTGCTTGCTCTGGCAGGATGCAGCACCGCTTCGGGCGAGACGACCGAGGCTGCAGCCGCCGGAACAGAGGCGACGACGGAGGCTGCGCAGGAAGCGGGGGGCCTGACCGCAGGTACTTATACGGCATCGGCGGACGGCAATAATGGACCTGTAACGGTGGAGGTGACTTTCAGCGATACGGCCATCACAGAGGTGAAGGTAACGGATCATGCTGAAACGCCTAACATAGCGGAGCCTGCCATTGAGCAGATTCCGGCTCAGATCGTGGAATATCAGAGTATTGCGGTGGATGCTGTCAGCGGCGCCACCAACACCTCCAACGCCATTCTGGCAGCGGTAGAGGACTGCATCGGTCAGGCCGGCGGAGATCCGGAGGCATACCGTGTGGAGATCGAAAAGTCAACGGAGGATTTGGGTGACCGCACCGCAACCGTGGACGTATTGGTTATCGGCGGAGGCGGTACCGGTCTGGCTGCCGCCATGTCTGCTCTGGATAACGGGGCTGAGAGCGTGATGCTGGTAGAGAAAATGTCCCATTACGGCGGATCTACCGCTGTGTCCGGCGCAGTAGTGGCCGCTGAGAATACATATTATACGGAGAGCGCGGGTCTGGAGCCGGATGCAGACGCCTGGCTGGCTGAGTGGAAGGCTTCTTCTGACGCCGATATCGGCGTTCTGGGCGTAGATCCCGGATATCCTACCTATGACCGGGTGAGCAATTACTTTGAGCAGGTGGGCACGGCTGTCAACTGGCTGGAAGACCTGGGCGTAGCTCACTGGGTGGAGTATCCCATGTTCCCCGGAGGACGTTATCAGGTACCCGACTATATCGTATCCGACGGGGCGGCTGATCCGGAGGGCGGCTATATGCTGACGGATCACATGGCCCAGTGGCTGGAGGAAAATGGTGCGGATATGCGTCTGAACACGGCGGGAACCAAGCTGCTGACCGATGAGAACGGCGATGTAATCGGCGCGACGGTCGAGGATGAAAACGGCAGCTATGATGTTTATGCCGAGAGAGGCGTGGTACTGGCAACAGGCGGCTTTGCTGCCAGCCAGGAGATGATGGAGGAATATCTTCCCCAGTTTGCGGACTGGATTGATCTGACTACTTCCGGAGCAGGAAGTACCGGCGACGGTATGAGAATGGCTGTTGAAGTAGGCGGCGTTATGTACAATGATCCCTATGTGATTACCCTGGGCTCCACCAGCCGGGATGCCAGCATCAGCAGCTTCTGCATGTCGGTCAACCTCTGGTACCGTATGGTAGTCAACAGCTCCGGTGAGCGTTTCTTCAACGAGGGTTATATGCCTTATCAGGCCACAGTGGAACTGAGCGAGACCGAGGACGGCATCGCATGGGCTCTGGGCGACAACTCCTTTGCTCAGGCTGATCTGCTGGATGCCGCCGTAGATGGTGTGGAGGTTGTCAAGGCGGATACCATCGAGGAGCTGGCCGAGGGCATGGGTGTAGATCCGGAAGCCCTGGCAGCCAGCGTGGAGCGTTACAACGAGGAGTGCGCCGCAGGCGTTGATGAGGATTTTGGCAAGGATGCGGCTTATATGACTCCGATTGAGAATGGTCCTTATTATGCGGTTCGCATCTATGTCTGCACCGGCGGCACCATCGGTGGTGTGATGACCAATGAGAATTATCAGGTAATCCGTGAGGACGGCAGCGTGATCGGCGGTTTGTACGCGGGCGGCGAGACCTCCAATCGTGAGATGTATGCCTATGCTTACTCCTCCGGTTCCGGTGTGGGCTATGCACTGGCATCCGGTCATCAGATCGGCATTAACATTATGCAGGAATAGTCATGATACAGGAAGTGTCATGAAACAGACATAAT
>CALWLM010000009.1 GCA_944381515.1 uncultured Lachnospiraceae bacterium
AATAATTAAGCTTACAAGATTCATTCTCCTGTGTACCTACTGATAAGGGAAGCGCGCCGTACCCTGGTGGACGGCGCGTTTCTCTTCGATTTACACCGTTTTTCACCAAAAACCTCTTGAAATCGCCCGCAAACGTGGTAAAATAATACAGTTGCAATGCTTTTCCCCTACAGTGGGGAAGAAAGTCAAAAAGGAAAATTCGATTAATCCATTACCAGGCTGCAGGCAGCCGCAGGAGGAAGGAAAGATTAGATGAGAACGAAGAGAGAAGATGTGAGAAACATAGCCATCATCGCTCACGTCGATCATGGCAAGACGACCCTGGTGGACGGGCTGCTGAAGCAGAGCGGCGTGTTTCGCGCCGGACAGGACGTTGTGGAGAGGGTCATGGACTCCAATGATATTGAGAGGGAGAGAGGCATCACGATCCTCTCCAAAAATACAGCTGTTATATACAAAGGAACCAAGATCAATATTGTGGATACGCCCGGTCATGCTGATTTTGGCGGCGAGGTGGAGCGCGTATTAAAGATGGTCAACGGCGTGGTGCTTTTGGTGGATGCCTTTGAAGGCCCTATGCCTCAGACCAAATTTGTTCTGGGCAAGGCGCTGGAACTGGATCTGCCGGTGATCGTCTGCATCAATAAGATAGACCGTCCGGAGGCCCGTCCGGCGGAGGTCGTGGACGAGGTACTGGAGCTTCTGCTGGAGATGGACGCCAGCGACGCGCAGCTGGACTGTCCCTTTGTCTACGCTTCGGCCAAGGCCGGCTTTGCCAAGCTGAGTCTGGACGACGATTCAAAGGATATGACTCCGCTGTTTGAAACCATACTGAATTATATCCCTGCTCCGGAAGGGGACCCCGATGCTCCGACGCAGATGCTGATCAGCACCATCGATTACAACGAGTACGTAGGACGTATCGGTGTGGGCAAGATAGATAACGGCTCTCTGCGGGTCAATCAGGAGGTTGTGATTGTCAACCACCATGATCCGGACAAAATGAAGAGGGTAAAGGTCAGCAAGCTCTATGAGTTTGACGGTCTGAACAAGGTAGAGGTAGATAAGGCCGGCATCGGCTCTATCGTGGCGGTGTCGGGCATTGCGGATATCCATATCGGAGATACCCTGTGCTCCCCGGAGAGCCCCAGCCCGATTCCTTTCCAGAAAATATCCGAACCTACGATTGCCATGCAGTTTCTGGTCAATGACAGTCCTTTCGCCGGCCAGGAGGGCAAATATGTGACCTCCCGCCATCTGCGGGACCGGCTGTTCCGTGAGCTGAACACCGACGTGAGCCTGCGGGTGGAGGAGACGGAGAGCCCGGACTGCTTTAAGGTGTCGGGACGCGGAGAGCTGCATCTGTCAGTGCTGATCGAAAATATGCGCCGTGAAGGCTATGAGTTTGCGGTCAGCAAGGCGGAGGTCCTGTATAAGGAGGACGAGAAGGGCCGCCGGCTGGAACCCATGGAGCTGGTATATGTGGATGTGCCGGAGGAGTTTTCCGGCAGCGTCATTCAGAAGCTGAGCCTTCGCAAGGGCGAGCTGCAGGGAATGGGTACGGCCAACGGAGGATACACCCGTCTGGAGTTTTTGATCCCGTCCAGAGGACTGATTGGTTATCGGGGCGAGTTTTTGACGGATACCAAGGGCAACGGTATTATGAACCAGATCTTTGACGGATATGGTCTCTACAAGGGGGATATTTCTTATCGCAAGAATGGTTCCCTGATTGCCTTCGAGACCGGAGAGAGCGTGACCTACGGCCTGTTTAATGCCCAGGAGAGAGGAACCCTGTTCATCGGTCCCGGCGAGAAGGTATATGCCGGTATGGTAGTGGGTGAAAACTGCAAGGCAGACGACGTAGAGGTCAATGTCTGCAAGACCAAGCATCTGTCCAACACCAGAGCCTCCGGCTCCGACGATGCGCTGAAGCTGACTCCGCCCAGAGAGATGAGCCTTGAGCAGTGCCTGGAATTTATCGATACCGACGAGCTTTTGGAGGTTACGCCCAAGAAGCTGCGGATTCGCAAGAGAATCCTGGATTCCAAGCTGCGCAAGAGAAGCAGCTTTAACAGACAGTAAATGCGGCTGCCTGCCGGTCAGGCGCCGTCGTATAGGATCAGGGCGGCCGGACCGGCCGCCGGCTACGCAGGAGAAGAGAAGATGGAATTTGAAAAGCTGTATACGGCAGAGGATGTGGTACAGATTACCGGACTGACGCTCAGAACGATCCGAAGCTATATCAAGAG
Source organism: uncultured Lachnospiraceae bacterium (assembly GCA_944381515.1). Classification (GTDB taxonomy): domain Bacteria; phylum Bacillota; class Clostridia; order Lachnospirales; family Lachnospiraceae; genus RGIG7193. The sequence goes on from CALWLM010000009.1 coordinate 2,253, forward strand.
CGGGAAGCTCAAAGGGCGCCGTATCGGCGTCCAGTGGCGCTTTACGGCGGCGGATATCGAGGCCCTCTTTGAAACCCCTGAGACTCCGGAGGCGGATAAAGAGAAGGAAAGGCCGGAGGCGGTGCAGTCGGAGACGGAGAGGCAGGCGCGGCAGTTTTTGGAGCGGGCCAGGGCCCCTCGCTCCAGCGCCTGCGTTATTGTGGATATGCCAGGGGTGACGGAGCAGGAGGCCAGATTTTTGTTTGGCCGTCTGCAAAGTCTTGCGGCCGTCTATCAGGATGGTCCTAAACGGCTGGAGCTGTCCTATGAGTATGATGAGAATCGGGAACAGGCGCGCTATGTGTTCAACGGAGCCATTGATTCGGCCTGTGCCATGATGAATCTGTGCGAGGTGCAGTGAGGAATTTCAGATCGGCTGAAAGTGCGAAGGGCAATAACAGACAGTGAAAAGGCAAGGAGCCGGAATATCTTCGATATCCTGTATGAGAAGATATTCCGGCTCTTATATCTTAATCTTCGGCGGTCAGCCCGTGCTCGGCCAGCATCATGGCGCGGACCTTCAGAGGAAGGCCAAACAGGGTGATAAATCCGCTGGCGTCGTGGTGATCGTAGAGATCGCCGGTGGTGAAACTGGCCAGGGATTCGCTGTAGAGGCTGTAGGGCGAGGTGGTGCCTGCCTTGATGATATTGCCCTTGTACAGCTTGAATTTCACCTCGCCGGTGACATATTTCTGGGTGGAGGTGACGAAAGCCTCGATGGCCTCGCGCAGAGGGGTGAACCACTTGCCCTCGTAGACGATCTGCGCCAGCTTGTTGCCCATGTCTTTTTTGGTCTCCATGGTGGCGCGGTCCAGGACCAGCTCTTCCAGCTGCTTGTGGGCCTCCATCAGAATGGTTCCGCCGGGCGTTTCGTACACGCCGCGGGACTTCATGCCCACCACGCGGTTTTCCACGATATCAACGATACCGATGCCGTGTTTGCCGCCCAGGGCGTTGAGCTTATCGATAATTTCAGAAACCTTCAGGGCCTCGCCGTTTAAGGTCTTGGGTACGCCGGCTTCAAAGGTCATGGTCACATACTCCGGCTCGTCGGGAGCCTTTTCCGGTGTGACGCCTAAGACCAGCAGATGCTCGTAATTGGGCTCGCTTGCCGGATCTTCCAGTTCCAGTCCCTCGTGGCTGATATGCCAGAGATTGCGGTCGCGGCTGTAGCTGTTGTCTGCGGAGAAGGGCAGATCAATGCCATGAGCCTTGCAGTAGGCGATTTCGTCCTCGCGGGACTGCATGGTCCAAACATCCGTCATGCGCCAGGGGGCGATAATTTTCAGATCGGGGGCCAGGGCCTTGATGCCTAATTCAAAGCGAATCTGGTCGTTCCCCTTGCCGGTAGCGCCGTGGCAGATGGCGCTGGCGCCCTCCTTGCGGGCGATTTCCACCAGCTTCTTGGCGATGGCCGGACGGGCCATGGAGGTGCCCAGCAGATATTTATTTTCATAAACGGCTCCCGCCTGAACGCAGGGTATGATATAATGGTCGCAGAAGTCGTCCACGATATTTTCGATGTACAGCTTGGAGGCGCCGGAGAGTTTGGCTCTCTCTTCCAGACCGTCCAGTTCGTTGCCCTGACCGCAGTCTACACAGCAGCAGATAACTTCATAATCGAAGTTCTCCTTCAGCCAGGGAATGATGGCGGTGGTGTCCAGGCCGCCGGAGTAAGCAAGAATTACTTTTTCTTTCATTTTGTTATCCTCCCAGATCGAAAACGTGGTTTTCGTTGATTTTGTTTGTGGTGAGAGCAGGCTCTGTCTTGTCTTTGACTCTCCCGTGTGATGTTCATAAATATACATCTTATCCCGGAAAAAATCAAGGGGAAAATGCATAAAAATAATATTTTTTGCGATTTTTAGGGAATATGATGAATAAATATTTATGAAACGCGGTTCGGATTGTGCGAAGATGCAAAGTCCGGGGCGGTCAGACAAATAAATGAAGCGGAAAGGATCAATAGAAATACAGCGGAAATACAGCTGTAATACAACAGAAAGACAGCAGGAGAGAAGGATGAATAAAGAATATAAGGAGAAAATACGCAGGATTTTTGCCCGTCCCAGGCGGCTTGGCTATATTGAACCGAAGGCCTATTCGCGCGACGGCTATCTGATTAATCAGGGACTGCTTAAAGGCTTAAGCTACGGCAGGCGTCTGGCCAGCGAAACGGGCTGCGGCTTTGTGGCCTGCTATAATTTCCTGCATTTTATGGGGGAGAGGACACCGGCGCTCAAGGTGGCCCGGCAGATGGAGCGGCTGCTTTTGTGGGGAGGCTGGATCGGCAGCCATCCGCTGGCGGTCTGGTGGTATCTGCACTGTCGGGGCTACCGCTTTCGGGTTGCCTTTACCCGCCGGGGGACGGAGCGGATGCTGGAGCGCAGTCCGGCGCGCACGGCGGGCATCATAGCCTACCGTCACCGTAAGGGGGCCCATTTTGCTGCGTTTGTCCGGGAGGACGGGGATGAGAAGCTGCGTTTCCTCAATGCCGTATACGGGGCGGAGAATGACCGGCAGACGGTGGGAGAGTTTTTTGAACGCAGGGCTGCATTCCCCCTCTGCATGACGCTGGTGGCCCGGTAGAATATGCGGGAATACAATAATAGCAGAAAGAGATAAGGAGAGTGCGGAAAATGGCTTCGCAGAAGGCGAAAGACAAGACAAATGTGATGCGAATACTGGAGCAGAATAAAATAGCCTACAAGGCCCACGAATACCCCCACGGTCAGGATGCGGTGGACGGGGTGACGGTGGCCAAGCTTTTGGGCGAGGACCCTGCGCAGGTGTTTAAGACCCTGGTGACCCGGGGGAGCAAGGGCTATTATGTTTTTGTTCTGCCGGTGGCGGAGGAGCTGAATCTCAAAAAGGCTGCGAGGGCCGTGGGGGAAAAGGCGGTGGAGATGATTCATGTGAAGGAGCTTTTGCCCCTTACTGGCTATGTGCGGGGCGGCTGCTCGCCGGTGGGGATGAAAAAGACCTTTCCCACGGTGTTTCATCAGTCGGTTCTGGACATTCCGGCGGTCATGGTAAGCGCCGGCAAGATTGGCTGGCAGATTGAGGTTGCGCCGGCGGATCTTTTGGGTCTTGTAAGGGGGCAGACGGCTGACATCATCCACTGAATCGCTTTACAAACCGGTGCCCGCATGCTATGATGAGGTACAGGCTGGCGGCGTCTGGCTTAAGGTAAGGGCGCCGTTTATCTTATGTTTCATCCTGTTATAAGGAAAAGGAGAGACAGCTATGGCAAAATACAGCAAAGAGGATATCCTCCGCATTGTCGAGGAGGAGGATGTGGAATTCATTCGCCTGCAGTTTACCGATATATTCGGTATGATCAAGAATGTAGCGATTACTTCCAGTCAGCTGGAGAAGGCGCTGGAGAACCGCTGCACATTTGACGGGGCGGCCATCGAGGGCTTTGGCGGGGACACCAAATACGACATGTGCCTGCATCCGGATCTGGATACTTTTGAAATTTTCCCCTGGAGGCCTCAGCAGGGTAAGGTGGCCCGGCTGATCTGCGACGTCTATGATGAGGACGACCGTCCGGCCTACGGGGATTCCCGCAGTGTACTGCGGCGGGTCTGTGCCAGGGCGCGGGAGATGGGGTATGAGTTTGGCTTAAAGCCGGAGTGTGAGTTTTTCTTGTTTCAGATCGATGACGAGGGACTGCCTACCACCATCACCCATGAGAAGGCCAGCTATTTTGATGTGGCGCCGACGGATTTTGCGGAGAATGTGCGCCGGGATATTGTGCTGAATCTGGAGGAGATGGGCTTTGAGATCGAGGCTTCCCATCATGAGATTGCGGCGGCACAGCATGAGGTGGATTTTGCCCACTCCGATGCGCTGACGGCGGCGGATCATCTGATGACCTTTAAAATGACGACCAAGTCCATTGCCAAACGGCATGGGCTTCACGCTACCTTTATGCCCAAGCCCAAGGGAGATGATTACGGTTCGGGTATGCACCTGTTTATGTCCCTCACCGGGCCGGACGGGGAGGACGCTTTTGCTGACCCTTCAGACAGTATCGGGCTGAGCCAGGTGGCCTATTCCTTTATTGCCGGAATTCTGGCGCACATGCCGGGAATGACGGCGATCTTAAATCCTCTGGTCAATTCTTACAAGCGATTCGTTCCTGGTTATGAGGCGCCGGTGTCTCTTACCTGGTCGGCTAATTTCCGGGACTCCCTGATTGGAATTCCCAGGTGCCGGGATGGAAAAACCTTGATCGAGCTGCGCTCGCCGGACGGCACGATGAATCCTTATCTGGCCTTTGCCGTGCTGCTGGCGGCAGGTCTGGAGGGAGTGGAAAAGGGGCTCAAGCCTCCGGCTCCCATTGGACAGAGCCTGGCGCGCAGGGACCGGGTGGAGCTTTCCGAGCTCAATCTGTCGCTGCTGCCTATGAGTCTGGGCGATGCGGTGGAGGCTATGAATCAGGATGAGTTTGTCAAAGAGGTGCTGGGAGAACATATCGCGAAGACCTACATCAAGGCCAAGCGCGGGGAGTGGAATGTTTACAATGCGCAGGTGACGCAGTGGGAGCTGGACCAGTATCTGAACAAATATTGATGGGCGCGTTTCTTCGGCTCGCTGCGGCGGACCGCCTCAGGATTGCTTGGAGGTGACAGTATGGCCAATATTATCGTAGCTTTCTCCAAGATTGATGATGCCAAAAATATTAAAAACGTACTGGTGCGAAGCGGTTATCCTGTGGCGGCGATCTGCTCCACCGGGGCTCAGGCCATCAACTATGCCGAGAGCCTGGACTGCGGGGTTGTGGTCTGCGGCGGACGTTTCCCCGATATGATGGCCTCAGAGCTCAAGGACCGGCTGCCGGGCGGTTTTGATATGCTGGCAGTGGCCTCTCCCGCTTATCAGGACAGCGGGCGGGACGATATCGTTTATGTGAACATGCCGCTTAAAGTTCATGACCTGGTCAATACTCTCAGTATGATCTGCCAGGCCCAGGAGCGGCGCAGAAGGAAGCTTAGGGAGATTGCGCGGGTGCGCAGTGAAAAGGAGCGCAATCTGATCACCAATGCCAAGAGAATCCTGATGGAGCGCAATAATATGACGGAGGCGGAGGCGCACCGTTATATTCAAAAGTGCAGTATGGACAGCGGCACCAATATGGTGGAGACCGCTCAGATGATTATCAGCATTATGTTTTGAGACTGGGGTGTCGCAGGGGAAAGAATCGAAAGAATCTTTTGTCTCCCTGTATCAGTTTTCCTATATCATTCAAGAGTAAAGAAAGGAAGTTTTCCGATGAAATTTACAAAAATGCATGGGATCGGAAACGACTATGTGTACATCAACTGTGTGGAAGGAACAGACGGAGCGGAGGTAGTGGAGGAGTCCTTTGCTCCCCGGCTGGCGGAGCTTTTAAGCGACCGTCATTTCGGAATCGGCTCCGACGGTCTGATCCTGATCCGGCCTTCCCAGACAGCGGACTTTTGCATGGAGATGTATAATGCCGACGGCTCCCGCGGAGCGATGTGCGGCAATGGGATTCGCTGTGTGGCCAAATACGTCTATGAACATGGTCTGACCAATATGACGACTCTGAAGATTGAGACCCTGTCTGGAATCAAGACGGTGGGTTTGACGGTAAGTAACGGAAAGGTCACAATGGTCAAGGTGGAGATGGGCATTCCCATGCTGACCAGCAACTGCCGGGAAATCCCGTTAAATCATGAGCTTGCAGATCCCAGCTGCGTGTGGGAGGAGATCGAGGCCGGCGGGCAGAAATACCGGATGATCTGTATTTCCATGGGCAATCCCCACGCTGTTCTCTTTTTGGACGATATGCGGCAGGCGGAGGTGGAGAAGCTGGGGCTCCTTATTGAGAATCATCCCCGTTTCCCCGATCGGACCAATGTGGAATTTGTGGTGGTTCACGGCCGGGATCAGCTGGAGATGCGAGTCTGGGAGAGAGGCTCCGGGGAGACTCTGGCCTGCGGGACCGGGGCCTGCGCCAGCACGGCGGCGGCCGCTTTGGCCGGTCTGGCGGACCGCTCGGTGAATATGCGTCTTCTGGGCGGCAATCTGAAGATATATTGGAATCCGGAGACCAGTCAGGTGGAGATGAGCGGACCCGCTACGGAGGTCTTCCGCGGAGAAATCAATTTGTAAAAATATCTGCACAAATATAAATTCAAATTGACAGGAGGATAACAGCCATGTACAAGATCAACCAGAACTATCTGAAGCTGCCCGGCAGCTACCTCTTTTCCACGATTGGAAAAAAGGTAAATGCCTATTCAGCCGCCAACCCGGACAAGGATATCATCCGTCTGGGCATCGGCGATGTGACTCAGCCTTTGGCGCCGGCCATCATTGAGGCCCTGCATGGGGCGGTGGAGGAGATGGCTCACGCGGAGACCTTCCACGGCTATGCGCCGGATCTGGGCTATGAGTTTCTGCGCAGCGCCATTGTAAAGGGAGATTACCAGTCGCGGGGCTGCGACATCAAGGCGGACGAGATCTTTGTCTCGGACGGAGCTAAATGCGACTGTTCCAATATTCAGGAGCTGTTTTCCCTGGACAATGTGGTGGCGGTCTGCGATCCGGTGTACCCGGTCTATGTGGACAGCAACGTAATGGCGGGACGGACCGGCACCTATGATGCGGCCACCGGCATGTGGAGCGATGTGGTATATATGCCCTGTACCGAGGACAATGGCTTTGCGCCGGCCCTGCCGGAGAAGACGCCGGATCTGATCTACCTGTGCTATCCCAACAATCCCACCGGCATGGCCATCACCAAGGAAGAGCTGCAAAAGTGGGTGGACTATGCCAATGAGAAGGGGGCGATAATTCTCTACGATGCGGCTTACGAGGCCTATATCTCGGAGGAAAATGTTCCGCATACGATTTATGAGTGCGATGGAGCCCGTACCTGCGCCATTGAGTTCAAGAGCTTTTCCAAGAACGCGGGCTTTACTGGTATGCGTCTGGGCTATACGGTAGTCCCGAAGGATCTGGTGAGAGACGGCGGTTCCCTTCACGATATGTGGGCCAGACGTCACGGCACCAAGTACAATGGAGCGCCCTATATCGTTCAGAAGGCGGGAGAGGCGGTCTACAGCGAGGCGGGCCGCGCTCAGTTAAAGGAGCAGGTGGGCTATTATATGAACAATGCCCGGACCATTCGAGAGGGTCTTAAGGATGCGGGCTACACGGTCTACGGCGGGGTCAATGCGCCTTACGTCTGGCTGAAGGTGCCTGCCGGCATGACCTCCTGGGAGTTTTTCGATTACCTGCTGGAGGAGGCCGGCGTAGTGGGCACGCCTGGTTCCGGTTTCGGCCCCAGCGGCGAGGGTTATTTCCGGCTGACCGGTTTTGGCAGCCATGTGAACACGGAGAAAGCCATCGAGAGGATCAAAAAGCTGTAAATTATGGGAGAATTTATACACCGCTCAAGGCGGCTGTACTATGAGATAAGAGGAGAGGGGCGCCCTCTCCTCTTCCTGCACGGTCTGGGAAACGATCACCGTCAGGGGCTGGATACCATAGATGCGGCCGAAGGCAGATGCCTTATCGTTATGGACGAACAGGGACATGGGCGGAGCGATTTCTGCCCGGAGGAAATGAGCTTTGACTCTCTGGGAGAGGATGCTCTGGCTCTGATGGATCATCTGGGATGGGAGAAATTTTGGCTGGCAGGAATCTCCATGGGAGCCGGGGCGGCGCTGAATGCGGCGCTGCGCTGTCCGCGCCGCATCGAAGGGCTGGCTCTGATTCGCCCGGCCTGGATCGACGGGCCCATGGAGGAGCCGGTCCGCCAGCTTTTTACTTTGCTTGCCGCTTGTCTGCCTCGGGAAAACGGGAGAGAGCTGTTCAGACAGGAGGAGGCGGTGTCGGCCTTTGCCGCCGGCTGGCCCCGGGCCGTCGCCTCCCTGGAGGGGCTTTTTGACGATGCAGTCAATGTACGGACTAGCGAGAAATTTGCCGTTATGCCGGTCTGTCAGCCTTTTGAGGATTTGTCTGCCCTGAGCGGGCTTACGATGCCGGTATTGGCGGCGGGCTGTCCGGGCGACCCGATTCATCCGTGGGAGTATGCCAGGTGGTATGCGGATCATATACCCGGAGCCAGGCTGGCCTGTCTGACGCCTAAGAGCGCAGATCCGGCGGCCTATCACAGGGAGCTGAACGCCGCCCTGTCGATGCTTCAGGGGGAGAGGGCCGTTTGCGGTTTTGAAAATTTTTGATATTGCGGGTCTGAAAATTTTTCAATACCCCCTTGCGCTTTGACTGAATATGTGCTATGGTATGAACAAAATTTCAAATCATTCTTCATCAAATGCTTGGAACCAGACTCTGGCTGCCGGAAGCTGACAGGAAGATGGCGTCACCGACTGAGAGCGCCGTCATGGTGGAAAGGGCCGATAGGGAACACTGGGGAGCAGGTATTCTGAACCTGCGCTGTGCGCGGCAGTAAGGATACACGTGGGATTCACGTTACAGAATCGCGCATCCCCGGAGTCTGGACCCGGGCGTGCGGTCAGAGGAGGTCCGAAAGATCTTAAACATCGGGTGGCACCGCGAAGAGTATATTCGCCCCGGTATACGTTATCAGCGTATACCGGGGCTTCGTTTGTCTACGGACGCCTCGCTGTACGAAACAGTGGCAGTTTGAAAATCGGAAAGAGAGGTAACGCAGATGAAAAAAGAGATGGAAATGGCATGGATCTTATGTCAGGCAGAGGACGGGCAGGAGATAAGCCTGCGCGGGAGCATTCACGCGCTCAGGCCCATGGGGGAGATTACCTTCCTGATTCTGCGCCGTGGCCAGAGCTTTGTCCAGTGTGTCTGGGAGGAAGGCTGTAAAGTCCTGACAGAGGAGGAGCAGGAAGACGGGGCGGATGCCGCAAAGGGCAGGCGGACAACAGAGGGGCAGACAAAGGACCAGAAGGCGCTGAGAGAGGAGATGGCGGTGGAGATTACCGGGATCGTGCGAAAGGAACCCAGGGCAATCCATGGAGCGGAGCTGCGGGTGAGCGCCCTGCGGATTCTGTCCCGGCCGGCGGAGCCCATGCCTCTGTGCATCAACAAGGGAAGAGTGAAGGCCTCGCTGGAGACCCGCTTAAACCTGCGAAGCGTCACCTTGAGAAATCCTTTGGAGGCGGCCCGTTTTCGGATACAGGAGGGCCTGGTCCGGGGATTTCGGGATTACCTGCATGGACAGGGATTTACCGAGGTACACACCCCTAAGCTCATTGCCAAAGGAGCCGAGGGCGGAGCCAACATCTTTCATCTCCAGTATTTCGGACAGCAGGCGGAGCTGGCGCAGAGCCCTCAGTTTTACAAGCAGGCGCTGGTGGGCGTCTATGACCGGGTCTTTGAAGTGGGACCGGTCTTTCGGGCGGAAAAGCATAACACGGTTCGTCATCTGAACGAGTATGTCAGCATGGATTTGGAGATGGGATATATTGACGGCTTTGAGGATGTGATGGAGATGGAAACGGGAGCGCTTAAGGCCATGTTCCGCCTCCTTGAGGAGGAGTATGACAGGGAGCTGTCCGCCCTGGGGGTGGAGGTGCCGCAGATCGGCAGGATTCCCCGGATTCGCTTTGATGAGGCCAAGGAGCTGGCCGCGCAGCTGTCGGGCCGTCCGGTAAGCCGCACCGGAGATCTGGGGCCGGAGGAGGAGGCTGTGCTTGGCCGGTATTTCCGGGAGCAGATGGGCAGTGACTTTGTTTTTGTCACCCATTATCCCTCGCGCAAGCGCCCTTTTTACGCCATGGATGATCCGAAGGACCCTCGCGTTACCTTGAGCTTTGATCTTTTGTTTCGCGGTCTGGAGGTCACGACGGGGGGACAGAGGATTCACGATTATGGAAGGATGATGCAAAAGCTGGAGGACCGGGGGATGGACCCGGAGGAGCTTTCGTCCTATCTTATGATTTTCCGCTGCGGAATGCCGCCCCACGGCGGCCTGGGAATCGGCCTGGAGCGGTTGACAATGAAGCTGCTGGGGGAGGATAATGTACGGGAGGCGTCCCTCTACCCCAGAGATGTAAAGAGGCTGACCCCGTAAAAGAAGGTTCGGGATTTGAGAAAGGAGATGCAGTTATGGCGCAGGAGATAAGCGATAAGATGATCGATGAATTGGAAATCCTGGCGAAGCTGGATTTAAGCGGAGAGGAGAGAGAACGGGTCAGGAAAGATCTGGGACAGATGCTGGATTATATCGGGCGGATGAACGAGCTGGACACCGAGGGCGTTGAGCCTCTCTATCATGTGATGCCGGCGGTCAATGTGTTTCGTGAGGATGAAGAAACAGGCAGTTCCATCCGGGAGGAGATTCTGGCCGGGGCGCCGGAGGCTGTGGACGGCTGTTTTCGCGTGCCGCGGACGGTAGAATAGGAGGCAGGGATGAAGGAGATACTCAGATGGCCGGCGGCAGAGCTGGCGCAGAAAATAAACAGAAGAGAGATAAAGGCCAAAGAGGCTGTGTCTGCTTATCTGGAGCAGCTGTACGCCCTGGAGCCTGAACTGAACAGCTTCGTCACGGTGGACGAAGAAGGGGCCTATGCCCAGGCCGGGCGGATTGACGAGTTAACGCAGAGCGGTAAGAATGCGGGGCCTCTGGCAGGGGTGCCGGTGGCCGTCAAGGATAATCTGTGCACTAGGGGGCTGCGCACCACCTGCGCCTCACGGATGCTGGAGGATTTTGTCCCCTTTTATGAGGCGGGGGCTGTGGAACGGCTGCGGGCCGCGGGAGCCATAATCCTGGGCAAGACAAATATGGATGAATTTGCCATGGGCAGTACCAGCGAGACCTCCGCTTTTGGGCCGGTGAAAAACCCCTGGGATATAAGCCGTGTTCCGGGCGGTTCATCCGGCGGTTCCTGCTGCGCGGTGGCGGCCGCGCAGAGCCTGTGCGCGCTGGGCTCCGATACCGGAGGTTCCATTCGGCAGCCCGCCTCCTACTGCGGGGTAGTGGGATTAAAGCCCACCTACGGAACGGTGTCCCGCTGGGGATTGGTGGCCTATGCTTCCTCTCTGGACCAGATAGGCCCCATTGCGCGCAATGTGGAGGACTGCGCCCTGCTTTTGGAGGTGATATCCGGCGGGGATAAGCGGGACAGTACCTGTCTGGACCGAAGAGACGTGGACTTTGGCCGGGCCTTTGCCCGGACTTCCGCTTCTCCTCAGACTTCCCCTCAGACTTCTTCTCAGGCTTCTTTGCAGGCTTGCCCCGAAGATGTACGGGGACTGCGCATCGGTATTGTACGGGATTACTTTGACGAGGGGCTGGACGGGGAAGTGGCTGCCGCCGTCCGCCGTGCGGCGCAGCAGCTGCGCGATCAGGGAGCTCTGGTGGAGGAGGTGGATCTGAGTCTGGTAAGCTACGCGATTCCGGCTTATTATACGATTGCCTGCGCCGAGGCCAGCTCCAACCTGGCCCGATTCGACGGAGTGAAATACGGATACCGGGCGGGGGCGGAAAAGGGGCTCCATCCCATGTACCGGCGTACCAGGACCGAGGGCTTTGGCACAGAGGTGAAGCGGAGAATCGTGCTGGGCTCCTTCGTTCTCAGCTCCGGATACTATGAGGCCTACTACGAGAAAGCTCTGCGGGTCAAGGCTATGATTGTGGCCGCCTTTGACAAGGCGTTTTCCCGGTTTGATCTGCTTTTGGGGCCGGTGGCGCCCACAACGGCTCCCCTTCTGGGGCAGACGGGGGATGATCCCCTTAAGATGTATCTCGGCGATATCTATACCGTGTCGGTAAACCTGGCCGGACTGCCCGCCATAAGTCTGCCCTGCGGACTGGACAGCCGGGGGCTGCCCATCGGCGTGCAGCTCGTCGGCCCCCGCTTTGGCGAGAAGACCATTTTGCAGGCGGCCAGGGCTTATGAGAAGGCCTGCGGCGGCTTTGCCTTAAGCCCCATGACGGAGAGGGCGGAGAAAAAAGGAGGGATGAAGGTATGACGAGGCAGTATGAGACAGTGATCGGCCTGGAGGTCCATATCGAGCTGGCGACCAGAACCAAGATATTCTGCGGCTGTTCCACAGCCTTTGGCGGAGCGCCCAACACCCACGTCTGTCCGGTGTGCGCCGGTATGCCGGGCTCCCTTCCTGTGCTGAACCGCCAGGTGGTGGAGTATGCCATGGCCGTGGGGCTGGCAACGGACTGCCGGATCAGCCGTCTGTGCCGGTTTGACCGCAAAAACTATTTTTATCCGGACAATCCGCAGAACTATCAGATTTCGCAGCTGTATCTGCCGATCTGCCGCAGCGGTCACATTGATATTGAAACGCCGGAGGGAATTAAGAGCATTGGAATTCATGAGATCCATATGGAGGAGGACGCCGGCAAGCTGACCCATGACGACTGGGCCGGCGAGACCAACGTGGATTTCAACCGCAGCGGGGTTCCTCTGATCGAGGTGGTGTCAGAGCCTGACATGCGCTCCGCCGACGAGGTCATTGCCTATCTGGAAAAGCTGCGGCTGATAGCGCAGTACCTGGGGGCCTCCGACTGCAAGCTGCAGGAGGGTTCCATGCGGGCCGATGTGAATCTGTCGGTGCGGCCTCTGGGAAGCGATAGCCTCGGCACGCGGACGGAGATGAAAAACCTGAATTCCTTTAAGGCCATCACCCGGGCTGTAGAAAATGAGAGGGCAAGGCAGATCGAGATTCTGGAATCAGGCGGGACTGTGGTACAGGAAACCAGGCGCTGGGATGACAACAAGGAACGTTCCTATCCCATGCGCTCCAAGGAGGATGCCAAGGACTACCGGTATTTTCCGGAGCCGGATCTGCCGCCGGTAGAAATAAGCGGCGAATGGATTGAGAAGGTGAAAAAAAAGCAGCCGGAGCTGCGGGACGAGAAGAAGAAACGGTACGAGAGCCAGTATGGACTGCCCTCCTACGATGCAGATATCCTGACCTCGGATAAGAGGCTGGCAGATCTCTTTGAAGAGACTCTGGAATACTGCAAAAATCCCAAAAAGGTATCCAACTGGCTGATGGTGGAGACGATACGGCTGGCCAGAGAACACGGCATTGGTATAGACCAGGTGGATTTCTCGCCGGAAAACCTGGGCAAGCTCATCACTTTACAGGAGACGGGAAGGATCAACGGCACTGTGGCCAAGGAGATTTTCGCCGTGATTTTTACCGATGATGTGGACCCGGAGAAATATGTGGAGGAGCACGGCCTGGCGGCCGTCACCGACGAGGCGGCGCTGCGGGACGCTGTAAGACAGGCGGTGGAAGCCAACCCCCAGTCTGTGGCGGATTACCTGGCCGGCAAGAAAAAAGCCATGGGCTTTCTGGTGGGCCAGACCATGCGGTCCATGGGTGGGAAAGCGGACCCTGCTCTGGTGAACCGCCTGGTAGGCGAGGCGCTGGCGCAAAAAGCCGCAGCTTACAGTTCTTTTTGCAGATAGACCATGTCGGTGATGATAAGGCCATTCTCCACGATGGGATGGTCGTAATTGTCGGTGAAAAATCCGGGAACGGTATGGGTCACGGTAAAGCCGCATTTTTCATAAAACTGTACGTTGGAGGAGCCGGCTCCTGTGCCCACGGTGAGGAGCCGTCCTCTCCCATGGTAATAGGCCAGCAGATATTCCACCATTTTGCGGCCGTAGCCCTTGTGACGAAATACCGGGTCTGTAGCCAGATTTTTGAGTTCGTAGACTCTCTTGGGCTGCTTTGACACCACGGCTACGGTCTTCAGCCCCCCGTCATAGAGGGCAAACATTTCGCCTTCCTCCAGATAGCGGTCGATCATGCTCTCCTGCTCGTCGCCCAGCAGAAGCAGGGGGAGGAAACGTTTCTTGCCGGTTGTAATTTTCAGAACTTGTATCATAAGAATACCTCGGTTTTTAAGTGTAAGATATGGAATGTGTTATTTTCCTTTTGCAGGTAAATCAAACATCCTTATCTTATCATGAGAGGCACAAAAAAACAAGAAGCTGTAAATGGACCCTGTTCATTCGAATAAAAATGCGGTACAATAATTAGTGGAGGCGGCGCAGATCAAGGAAGCGCCGCGGTCTTTTCATTCGTGATAACTATAGGAAACAGATGGAAAAGAGGAGGTCAGATATGAGGAAAAAAATCGAGGCAGATCACTTTAAAAACTTTAAGATGCTGTCCAGACTGAAGGAACAGGGCGGCGTCTTATATTTTATCGTAAAACAGGCGAATCTGGAGGAGAATCGTTACGACAGCGACCTGTATCAATTGAAGGACGGCAAGGTGGGGAGGCTTACGTCCTCCAGAGATATCGGTACATATTATTGTCTGGACGGCAGCATCCTGTTTCCGGCCCTGCGGGAGAAAAAGGACCGGGAGGCGGCAGAGGCAGGTACGCCTCTTACGGTTCTCTACCAGATGGTACCCGGTATGGGAGAGGCTTTGGAGTGGAAGCGTCTGCCCTATAATGTGCAGGAAATGGAGTTTATAGATGGGGAGCATTTCTTCTTTACCGCCGTCTACAGCAGGCAGTGGGAGGAAACTTTGGCTTCCTGCGATGGAGATATGGAAAAGGCGCTGGAGAGAAAGAAGGACGGCGCTGACGTTCGCGTTTTTGAGGAAATCCCCTTCTGGCAGAACGGAGGCGGAGATGTGAGCGGCGTGCGCTCCCGCCTGTATTATTATCATGAGGGACAGGTTTATGCCCTCTGCGGTCCCACGGCAGACGTAAGCGGCCTGACGCTGAGCCCGGAGAAGGGGACCCTTATGTATATGCAGGAAGAGTATGAGGGCAGGGCGGATCTTTACAATCATCTGAAGGCTGTGTCCGTGGAGGCGGTGCAGGCTCTGGCTGCGGCGGCAGAACAGGACGGACAGAAGTGGTATGGTCTGGCAAGGGAATATGAGCTGTATCCCCAGGCCAGCTACCGGTGCGTGGATTTTGCTGCGGAAAACGACGTGGTGGTGACGGTAAACCGTCATGAGAAGCATGGTCTCAATGAGAACGCCGGCTTTGTGCGCCTGAATTTGCAAACCGGGGAGAACAGCCTGATTTATAACGGCGATCCCTATACCCGTTCGGCCTCTGAGGCAAGCGATGTAAAGATGGGCAATGTGGCAAGCCGCCTGATTTTTGATAAGGAAGGCTTCGTCATGCTCTCGACGGTGGTGGATCACACGCCGCTGGTTCATGTGGGGTATGACGGCAGTGTTCGGGAGATTACCGGACGCCAGATGGTGCAGGAGGTTATTCCTGCTTTTGATGGTTATACGGTCATTGCCATGGTGGGAGACGACGGAAACGAGATCTACTATGTGAATCCGCAGGGTGAATTTACTGCCATGACGGATTTCAACGGCAGTCTGAGCCGGGAATATGAGGTAATCACTCCCCTGGAGTTTACCTTTGAAAACGAGAACGGCCTGGAGCTTACGGGCTTTGTGATACCGCCGGCAGGGAGGGAGCCGGGCAGGAAGTACCCGACGATTCTGGATATCCACGGCGGTCCCAAGACCGTTTACGGACCGCACTTTTTCCACGAGATGCAGTATTGGGCCAACGAGGGCTTTGCGGTGATCTTTACCAATCCCACCGGCGGAGACGGCAGGGGCAATGCGTTTATGGATATTCGGGGCCAATACGGCACGGTGGATTACCGTGATCTGATGCGTTTTGTGGATGAGGCGGTGGCCCGCTATGACTTTATCGACGGCGATCGCCTGGGAGTTACCGGCGGTTCCTACGGCGGCTTTATGACCAACTGGATTATCGGCCATACGAACCGGTTTAAGGCGGCGGCTTCCCAGAGGAGTATCGCTTCCTGGCTGTCCTTCTCCAATACCACCGATATCGGCTATTATTTCAGCAAGGATCAGATCGGCGTCACGGCATGGGAGGATCATGACAAGCAGTGGGACAGCTCTCCTCTTAAATATGCGGATCAGGTGACTACGCCGACTCTGTTCCTCCACAGCGACGAGGATACCCGCTGCTGGATGGCGGAAGGTATTCAGATGTTTTATGCTCTTAAGTACTTTGGCGTGCCTTCCCGCCTGGTGCTCTTCCACAAGGAAAACCATGAGCTGTCCCGTTCCGGGCGGCCGAAGAACCGGATTCGCAGGAATCGGGAGATCGTGGAGTGGATGAAGAAATATCTGTAATAACCATCTGCAATAATCATCTGTAATAATCAGAGGAGCAATCCGAGAGCCAATGAAAGGCTCTGAAAGGGTTTTTTGAGAAAGCAAAAGCATAGCAAAAGCATCCGGGAATAAACGGATAAGATAAGACGCAAAAATGGGCCGGTATGGCAATGTCATTAAGCTGGAAATTAGGAATGATATTGCCGGTACGGCCCTTTTTTGCCGGCTGCTCAGATACCTCTGACAGATGGGGCGGACATATGGACAGGACGGACTGCATATATTTGGAGGGAAGGGAAAACGAGGTGAAAACTATGGCTACAAATTCTTCTGCAAATTCTGCGGCAGGTCCGGGGGTTTTACTGAAAACACTGATGCTTTCGTATGTGGTGACGGTGGTTTTGATGTTCGGCCTGGCCTTTGTGCTGTACAAGATGAAGTTAAATTCCTCTCAGGCGGCCTGGGGCGTTATGCTGATATACTTTCTCTCCTGCGCTCTGGGCGGTTTTATCGCCGGCAAAAAAATGGGCAGCAGAAGACTGTTGTGGGGGATTGCGTCCGGTCTGATTTATTTTGCCGTACTGTTTATACTTTCTCTGGCCGTGGGAAGCGGACTGCGGGGAGACATGCAGGGCATTCTTACGGCGCTGGCAGCCTGCCTGGGGGGAGGCGCAGTGGGGGCGTTTCTGAGCTGAAAAGGAATTTGTAAAGGAGGGGTCAGATTCGGCGAATATCAGACGCACAGAAAATTAAAAAAAGTTCTTGCATTTATTTCAGGAGTGTGCTATTATACTAAATGCCCGTTCGAACGGGTCTTAGGTTTCAACCGGACCTTTAGCTCAGTTGGTTAGAGCAACCGGCTCATAACCGGTCGGTCCTGGGTTCGAGTCCCCGAAGGTCCACTACCTGCTGGCTGCGGTTGATATGTAGGTATAGCAATATGGCCCGATGGCTCAGTTGGTTAGAGCGCCGCCCTGTCACGGCGGAGGTCGTGGGTTCGAGTCCCATTCGGGTCGTTCTACCCCGTTATCCGGGCTGTCCGCCCGGTCAGCCGGTGGCAAGTTGCTTTTGCCGGCGTGGCGGAACTGGCAGACGCCCGGGACTTAAAATCCCGTGGGTAGCGATACCCGTACCGGTTCGATCCCGGTCGCCGGCATTTGTTTTTCTTTCAACATCATATGTATCATGCGGCAGTAGCTCAGCTGGATAGAGCACTTGGCTACGGACCAAGGTGTCGGGGGTTCGAATCCTCTCTGCCGCACATCGAAAAAGAGAGATGGTTTCCACCTCTCTTTTTTCATGCCGCGAGACTGGTGCTGCGACGCGGCCGGCCTCGGCGGATAGACATAGGCCGGCGCGCCGGCCGGCTCCCATTGGCTTACCCGCGGCTATTCCAGAATGATGGTAAAGGGACCGTCATTGACCAGCTCCACCTTCATATCGGCCCCGAATTGTCCGTGCTCTACGGTGAGGCCGCTCTCGGCGCAGAGGGAAAGCATGTATTCATACAG
>CALWLM010000010.1 GCA_944381515.1 uncultured Lachnospiraceae bacterium
TCCATCTGCGTCCTACGCCTCTTTCTTTTCTGTTTTCGCTGCCGGCCGCTGTCTCTCCCGGTAGATCTCAATGATCCGGTCCGCCACCTGATCGATGGTCATATCGGAAGTATCCACAAGAACCGCATCCTCCGCCTGGCGCAGCGGAGATTCGGCCCGATGGGTATCCCGCCAGTCCCGATCGATAATATCCTTCTCCACCAGCTCCATATCGCAGGGCAGCCCTCTGCTCTTCAAATCCTCACAGCGTCTCTCGGCCCGTACTCTGGTACTGGCCGTCAGAAAAATCTTCACATCCGCTTTCGGCAGCACCACCGTACCGATATCCCGTCCATCCATGACCACATCCCGCACAGCGGCCAGCTTCTGCTGCTGACGGACCAGCATCTGGCGCACCTGAGGATAAACGCTGACCGCGCTGGCCATATTGCCGGCCTCCTCAGTCCGAAGAAAGGCCGTCACATTTTCCCCATTTAAATATACCTGCTGCTTTCCGCCTTCATAGGCAATGGACACCTCCGCCTGCTGTGCCAGACGGCCGATCGTCTCCCCGTCCTCGGGCGCCACGCCCAGCCGGTGAAAATACAGCCCAATGGCCCGGTACATCGCGCCGGTATCTACATAGATCATATTGAGCTGCTGTGCAATTTTCTTGGCAATAGTGCTTTTGCCTGCTCCCGCAGGGCCATCGATCGCGATTGCTGCCGCCATCCTCCAACCTCCTGAAACGCTTTATTGATGCCGCCGTTACACTTAGGCGGTGAAATCTCCTTATAATAATGCGCTTTGCTTATTTTTTCTCCGATTCTCCGTTTATATCACGATAAGCTTCTTCTGTCAATGCTCTTTTTCCATTTGCACGTATCCCGCGAAGTATAGGAAGCAGAACTTTCTATATATTAAATAAAAGAACCGGGGACAGGCTGGTTTACATATTCCTTTTGATTGTAAAAAAATCTTTTTTGTGGTATGCTAGGGCATATTCAGACACTGCTAAACACTTTCAGACAAAGCAAGGCTCATTTTGAGAAAGAGGACAGATTGATTTGAACCGCACGAAAGATATCATTGTAGATGCATTCTGGCAGCTGCTGGATGAAAAACCGATCAGTCAAATTACGGTCAAGGACATCGTTACCCGCTGCCAGGTAAACCGAAATACCTTTTACTATCATTTTCATGATATTCCAGAGTTATTTGCCTATTCCATCAAGCAGGATGTGGATACTGTCATGCAAAACAGCAGCCATTTCGATTCTCTGGCCGACTGCCTGACTCCCATTATTCAATATTCTCTTAGGAAGAAAAGGGCCATCCTGCACATCTACCGCTCCGTGGAGCGGGAGGTATTCCTCCAGCTCCTGGAACGGCTGACTCTGTATGTCCTGGGGATCTATGTAGACGCCGTCACCGCAGACAAGGCGATGACAGACGACGATCGCGCGTTTCTGACCCGCTTATACAAGAGTCTGTTTATTGGTCTGGCCCTGGACTGGTTTGACCACTCCATGGACTACGATCTGACTGAGGCTTTTTCCCGTGCCAGCCGGCTTTTCAGCGATTTTGACCTTGAGAGATATTTTTAGGGTTTCTTCCGGAGTTTTCCCACAGCTCATCGGCCACCGGCTTCCAGTTACGCGCATATGCGTCGCACTTGGCGCACAGATGCTCCGCCGATTCCGGCGACTGGAGGTCTGTGGAATGGGCGCCGGACTTTTGCACCATCTCCCGCAGCTTTTCGGGATTCTCTAGCATCGGGCAGGGACGATACATATTTTCGTTGAAGGGCTGACCCTCATGATAAGCCATCATCATCGGCGACTGCAGTCCCTCTAACAGGGTTTTCTCCCGGATATTGGAGTCGGAGTAATGAATGAACACGCAGGGGTCCATGTCTCCGTTGGCGTTGATATGGAGATATCTGCGTCCTCCCGCAATACATCCGCCCACATACTCCGCATCGTTCTGGAAATCCATAGCAAAGAGCGGCTTGGTGGCGCGATAATGGCGGATACGCTCGCAGGTCTTTCTCCTCTGCTCCGGCGAAGGCAGAAGCTCAGGGGAAGCGTCGTTGCCCACGGGCATATAGTGGAAATACCAGATAAAGTACACGCCCATCTCTATCAGCTTATCATAAAATTCCTCCGATGTAATGGACTCAAAGTTGGCGCTGGTATAGCAGGCAGAAATACCATACAAAAGCTTCTTTCTGTGCAGCAGTTCAATGGTATCGATTACCTTGCCATAAACGCCGCTGCCGCGCCGTCCGTCCGTAGCTTCCTCAAAGCCCTCCAGAGAGATGGCCGGCACAAAATTACCAACCCGCAGCATCTCATCGGCAAAGGCCTCATCGATCAGCGTGCTATTGGTAAAGCACAGGAATATGCAGTCGTTGTGCTTCTCGCACAGACGGATCAGGTCGTTGTTGCGGACCATCGGCTCTCCGCCGGTGTAGATATACAGATACACGCCCAGTTCTTTTCCCTGACGGATGATATCGTCGATCTCGTCAAAGGTCAGATTCAGCTTGTTGCCGTATTCCGCGGCCCAGCAGCCGGTACAGTGCAGGTTGCAGGCCGAGGTAGGGTCCAAAAGAATGGCCCAGGGTATGTTGCAGCCGTATTTTTTGCGGCACTTCTCCTGCTTGGGCCAGCCAGCCATAACTGCATTGACAAAAAAGTTGACGGCCGCCGTTTTGAGCACGTTGGGGTCCAGGTCGTACAGCAGACGGCGTACAAAGGGGTAATAGGGATGAGAGGGATCGGTTATCGCCTTGCGGACCTCCCTTCTCTGCGGAACAAATTCTCCCTTGGCGAACTGATCCGCCCAGTTCATAATCTTCTCCAAATTTTTCTCCGGGTCCTTATATAAATAATTGACCGCCTGTTCCAGGCCTATTTTTTTGAGAGTCATAGATACATCCATAGTTTTCTTTCCATCCTTTCACTTTTCTTTTGTTTGGGAAGTATTTATATGACATACCGAAGCGTCAGAGGCTCCGGTCTGACAACACCGCCAGGGCCATCACAATTCCCTCGATTCCCACAATAAGCAGATAGCAGCCGATCAGATCCGAAAGAGAGAACCAGGCCGCCCAGGGATTGAGAATCATGAAGACGCCAAGAATCAGTCCTATGATATTGATAATCAGGGAAAAATAGTAGTAGACCGGACCTGCCGTCATTCGCACCAGGTCCAGACTGCCCAGACTGAAAATACAATGCGCGATAAACCAGAGCGGGAAGCTCCATACCATCACCCAGGTTCCCAGTACCGGCCTGAGCAATAAAAGCGCGCCGGCAATCAGACTGAGAATTCCTGTAACCAGAGTAGCGTAAAAATTCCAGCCGCCACCAGCAAAATCCCCAGAATCAGCTGAAACCATCCCAGCCTTTTTCTTCTGTTCATTATGGTTCTCCTCCTTTTGCCTTTTTCGTTACCACGGTACTTCGTACCAGCAGATGATTCATCAGCCCTTCTGCCAGAATCGCACATCCGTTTATCTGATGGGATACCGCTCCCAGAGCAGACCCTACAATCATCAGCGCTCCCAGGATGCCGGCAGCAATGGCGCAGACCAAAATGCGCGGCCAGGTTTCCAGACCAAATTTTCTGGCCTCCTTGGCCGTCTGAATCCGCATCATTCCATCTCCAAGAATCAGGAGACCGGACACCGGCTGCAGATACTGCCAGATCCGTTCCTTGCAGCCGATCACAATCGCGCCCAGAACGATCAAAGCCAGTCCGCTGCCCAGATCATATTGAAACGCCAGACAGAACAGGTCGTCCGAAAAATATCCTATCAGCTTGATAACGCCATATGCGGCCATCGCAGCCCCGCAGCAGATACAGACTGCGGTCGGGGACAAATCCGGCAGGAGTATGCAAAAAAATCCTGCCGCATAAAAGACCACGGACATACAAATGTAGCCATTCCGGGCCACACAAAGTCTTTTCAGGATAATCACCTCCCATGGCCGAGCCTTTTTGTATCCTCTACTCTAGCCTCGCCATTCAAAAAGCACAATGGTCATTTGACACCCATCTGTTTAAAATTTAGGCACTTTACAGACAAATGTCTGGTTTTGGCCTTTTTTTAGACACTTAGCGACAAGTGTCCATATCTTTTTCCCATCTCTCCCGATATAATGAGCTGTATTCTCGATGAAAAATGAAAGGATGTGATACGCCTTGGGAAAACATACAGAAGTCCAGTCCCATCGCGCCTGCACCATTGGCCTTCCCAACGGACTTTTATACGCGCACTATCAGGTTCTGTGGAACAGCTTCTTTGCCGGAGTGGGGCTGCAAACAAGAAACAGCGGCCCTACCAACCGGGAAATCCTGGAGCTGGGCAACGAATGCTCCATTGACGAAACCTGCCTGTCTGCCAAACTCTATCTGGGACATGTACGCTCCCTTTTGGGAACATGCGACTACATATTGGTTCCGCGGATAAACAGCTGGGGGAGACAGAGAGATATGTGCACCCGCTTCGCCTCCCTCTATGATCTGGTCTGCAACACCTTTCGTGACAGCGGGCAGAAATTCCTGAGCTGCAATATAGACGCCGGCAAAAAGCTCACCGAGGAAAGCGCCTTTGTGCAGATGGGCGAGGAGCTGGGTTTTTCGAAAAAAATAGCTGAAAATGCCTATCATCAGGCCAAAAAAGAGGATGAAAACCAGTGGAAGCTCCGCCTGCGCAAAGAAGAAGCGCTGTACCGGGAAAAGGGGATCAAGGTTATGATAGCCGCCCACAGCTATATTATCGAGGACGACTACTATGGAAAGCCTATCGCCGACTACCTCCGCTCCCTGGGCCTGATTCCAATCCGCGCCGATATCACAGACCGCAAGGAAGCGCTGAAGCAGTCTCTGAAGGTATCTCCTACCCTGAAATGGGAGTGGAACCGGGAAATCATCGGCAGCCTTCAGATGCACCGGGAGCAGATCGACGGAATCGTACTGGTGAGCGCCTTTCCCTGCGGCCCGGATTCCATGACGGACGAAATTGTCTCCCGCCACTTTGCTCCGCTTCCCGTGCTGCGTCTCGTGCTGGATACCCAGACAGGCACGGCCGGCATCGAGACGCGGCTGGAGAGCTTTGCCGATATCCTGAGCTTTCAGAAAAAAGGAGGTTTGGCCCAATGAGTCAGAAGAAAGTAGCCTTTCCCCGGTTTGGCAATTACAATCTGTGCATCAAATATTTCGTAGAGCAGGCGCTGAACGCCGAGTACATTCTCCAGCCTCTGCTGACCCAGCGCACGCTGGAGGCCGGCGCCCGCTACAGCCCCGACTCCGTCTGCGCTCCTTTTAAAACCTGCCTGGGAAGCTTAATCGACGCTCTGGAAGCCGGAGCCGATACCCTGATTATGCCTCCCGGCATCTGCCGGCTGGGCTACTACGGGGAACTTCACGAGCAGATTTTGAGAGATCTGGGATATGAATTTGATTTTATCAATCTCTCCCGGTATTCCACCGGCAAGCCCAAGGATTATCTGAAAGCCTTAAAGCGCATCGATCCGGACCTCTCCGCCGCCCATCTGGCGCGGGTTGGGGCGGAAACCCTCAAAATGCTGGCCCATCTGGACGATACGGAGGCTGAATATTATAAAAACTGCGGCTTTGAAGTTCATCATGAGGATTACCACAAGACCTGGTCCCGTTTTCTCGCCGCCATGGAAACCGCCCAAAGCCTGCACGACATTGAACAGGCCTACAGCTGGGTTAAGCAGGCTTTTTCTTCCATTCCGATTTCCAAACCCGCCTTTCCTTTGCGGGTCGGCGTAGTCGGCGAATATTTTACAGCCGTGGACGGATTTTCCAATCACTTTCTGGAGCAGAAAATCGCCGATATGGGCGTGGAGGTGCACCGTTTTATGAGCGTTACCAACCGCAATCTCCGCTACCACGGAAAGAATCTGCAAATCGGCATTCAGGACTACTGCTGCTACGAGATGGGTCCCACTTCCACGGCTAATATCTGGGCAGCGAAGCATTACGCCTCCCACGGCTTTGACGGCATTATCCATATCAAATCGGCCGACTGTACGCCGGAGATCGATATTATGCCGGTCCTGCAAAACATCAGCGCCGACTACAAAATCCCCGTCCTGTATCTGTCCTTTGATTCACAGACAAGCGATACCGGACTGGAGACAAGACTGGAAGCCTTTTATGATATGATACGGATTCGGAAGGAAGGAAAATGATGAAAAGACAGGCATATTTAGGAATCGACATCGGTTCCATTTCCACTAAGGGAGTTATTATAGACGAGAAAAACAAGATTCTGGCGAGCGCCTATATCTGGACGGAGGGCGATCCCATCGGCGCATCCAAAAAACTGCTCCACCTTCTGGAAGAGCAGTTTGATAAGGAACATTATCAAATTACAGCCGCCGGCACCACGGGAAGCGCCAGAAAGCTGGTCGGCACCATGATCGGAGCCGGCACCGTAAAAAATGAGATCACCGCCCACGCAGTGGGAACCACCTCCCTGCACCCGGATGTGCGCACCATTCTGGAGATCGGCGGTCAGGATTCCAAGATCATTCTGGTGGAAAACGGCGTGGCCGTCGACTACGCCATGAATACTTTGTGCGCAGCCGGCACCGGGGCCTTTCTCTCCAGCCAGTCCAAGCGCCTGGGGATCGATGTGGAGGATTTCGGGGAGATTGCCCTGCATTCCCAGCGTCCCGCACGAATCGCCGCCCGCTGCACCGTCTTTGCAGAATCCGATCTGGTCCACAAAATCCAGATGGGCTATGCCAAGGAGGACATCGTCGCCGGCCTCTGTCAGGCGGTCGCCGAAAACTATTTAAACAACGTAGGCAAGGGGAAAAAGATCCTCTCCCCTGTGGTATTTCAGGGCGGCGTCAGCAAAAACGCCGGTGTGGTAAGCGCCATGAAAAAGGCTCTGGGCTGCGATATTCTGGTGGATGAAAACGGCCACCTGATGGGAGCCCTGGGAATCGCTATCCTGGCGGGCCGAAGCGGTTCCATACAGGAATTTGATTTTTCCGCCGAACACGCCGCCTTTCAGACACGGGAGGTAAACTGCGGCCGCTGCCCCAACAACTGCGAAATCATCTGCGTCTACCGGGACGGCAAGCTTATCGATTCCTGGGGAAACCGCTGCGAGAAGGGCGCCCTGCGGGCTGAGAAATGATTTTCTCCAAGGCTAAAAAAACAGTCCCTCTACAGCTTACTGTTTTTTGACATTTATATCCGAATCATATTACCGCTGTTTTGGTGCTGTTTTTTACATTTATATCCGAAATATAGGGAACTGGTAAGGGTAAATTTTTTACATTTCTTATGAAATATTCGATACCTTTTGTGAAGCGGTCCTTGTATTGCTGTATCTCTGCTCTTTTCTGCTTTGTCTTGAGCTGCGCTTTTTTCTGAACCAACAGCTTTTTCCTCTCATGATCCATAGGTCGCTTCTCCGTTTTAGAGGGCACAGGAATAGATGCTCATGGCCCCGTAATCGGTGTGCAGGACAAGCCCGCTCTTGGTAAAGGCAAAATTCACCTGCCGCACCACAAAGGGGTCGTCAATGGTGGTCAGCTGCTGGCCGCTGCCGGTATCCCATACTTCTATGGGGGAGCTGCCACGATCCTGCTGAACGGCCATCAGACTGCCCCTTGTCCTCACCGAGCAGGTATCCGAAAAACTCAGCCCCTGTCGGACGAAAAACGGGAAAGGATTGTCCATCCCCTCTCCGGTCTGGGTCAGATAGAACTTGCCGCCCACAGAGAAGCACTGGTCATCTGGAGAGAAGAAGGGATGCCAGCCCGCATTGGGGATCACGACTTTTTGGCCGGACTTCAGATCGACCAGCACATACTCCCCCTCGGTAACGCGGTAAGCCGCTTTGCTCTGCCGGGGAGAGAGCATCCCGAAGCAGTAATAGGCGAAATTCGGGTCTTTTGACTTCTTGCATTTCACCGTTTCCCGCCACACCTCTGCGTTGCTGACAAAGTCA
>CALWLM010000011.1 GCA_944381515.1 uncultured Lachnospiraceae bacterium
GATGCAGTCTCTGCCCGATTCGGCACAGGAGCCAGCAATGACGCCGGATACCGCCAGGAGCGAACGGAGGAGACCACCGATTATACCGCCACGGCGATTCGCTGGGACGGCAGCCTCAATTCCTATGATGTGGATGTAAATGGAGAAGATTTCGGCACGGGAAACTCTCTGACAGGTACTACGGGGAACAACAAAGATACGATTTATTTTGGCACAGGCAAATCAAACACCTACTGGACGGGAAAGGTATGCGAGATCATGGTGTACGACCGGGTCTTGTCGGACGCGGAGCTGAACCGGATTTATGAATACCTTGAGGAGATGTATGAGCCCAGGGATACAACGGTAACCACAGATGAAATGCTGTTCTGGCTGGACGCTTCAGAAGGAGTGGTTACAGATGAAAACGGAGTGATTTCTGAGTGGAAATCCAAGGTGGGCGATTATACTGCCGCCCGGAAAAAGGGGAATGCGGTCCTGGAAGAAAATGCAGTAAATGGAAAGCCCGCCGCAGCCTTTGACGGCAGCGAAGACGTATTGCAGATGGTTTTGGAGGAAGGGCGGCTGAATGGTCTGAATGGAGTGACGGCCATTGTATATGCGGCGTCGGAAACGCCCTGGGAATATAGTCCCACACAAAGCTTCGACTGGAATGTACAGAGACGGACGCTGTTTTATACAGATGAAGATGGAAATTGGGGAAGCTTTTACGCGGGAATTTATTCCGATGCAGTTTCCGCCCGGTTTGGCACCGGCGTGAACCAGGATGCGGGCTACCGCCAGGAGCGTGCGCAAGCGACTACCGATTATACGACTACGGCAATTCGCTGGGATGGTGCAAATAACGCCTACGACGTAGACGTAAATGGAGAAGATTTTGGCACCGGAAATTCGCTGGCGGGAACCACGGATCACAATAAAAATATAATTTATTTCGGAACAGGAAAGGATAACAGCTATTGGACAGGCAAGGTCTGTGAAATTCTGGTATATGACCGCGTCTTGTCAGACGGCGAAGTAGAGAGTATCTATAATTATCTGGAGGATAAATACGGAAAAGAACCGGAGACAATCGATGTCACGGGAATATACCTGAAGGAACAGGGACAGCAGCTGACACTCCATCGCGGAGATATCAGGGAGCTCACAGCCTCCACAGTGCCTGCCAATGCAGACAACCGGGGCCTGATTTACAGCAGCAGCAATCCAGAGGTTGCGGCTGTGGATGAAAATGGGGCCGTTACAGCGGTAGGCTTTGGTTATGCAGTTATTACGGCGGCTACGGAGGACGGAGGTTTCCAGGCCTATTGCAGCGTATTCGTGGATCGGACGGATGCGGAAAAGATCTGGCAAAACATTCAGGACCTTGTCGCCTGGGTCAGCGAACAGGATGGGGACAGCTACAGTAACTGGGAGGATATGCAGAAGGCGCTGGAGCTGGCAGAAACCGTTTCCGAAAGCAGCAGTAAAGAGGAGCTGGCGGCCGTATACAACGCGCTGCGGACAGCCATGCTGAATTTGCTGGAGGCCGTGGATTATCAGATTGACGGCGAATCCGCTGATCAGACGCTGGAAATTGGAAAGCCTCTGACTGTCATAGTAATACCGGACAGTGAGTATTTGGTCAGCATCCAGGTAGACGGCAACACCGTGAGTACAGACGACTACGAGGCGGTAAAAGGCGATTCCGGATTGACCATCACGCTGGACGGAGAGTACCTGGCCGGGATTAGTGCAGGACAGCACAGGCTGAAGATTATATTTGCCAATGGCGAAGCAGAGACTTCGTTTACGCTCACAAGAGCTGTGACAGGCATCAGACTGACGCAAACCACAGCTGAGATGGAAACGGGAGATACATTGCAGCTGACGGCCGCGGTAGAACCCTGCGACGCTACCAATACCAAGGTGACTTTTGCCAGCAGTGATGCCGATGTAGTTACCGTGGATGAAACCGGAAAGGTCACCGCGGTGGGAGCAGGTACGGCCACCGTCTCGGCAACAACAGAGGATGGCGGATATACGGCGTCCTGCCAGATTACAGTCAGCGATAAGGCGCTGGAAGGGTGCCGGCATGAAGATACCTGGATCGTGGGCAAAAAAAGTGCCACCTGTACGGAGGATGGATACACCGGAGACGAGACGTGCAAGAGCTGCGGCCAGATCGTGCAGAAGGGTCATACCGTCTCAAAGACCGGGCATCATTACACCAATGGCGTTTGCAGCGCATGCGGCGCCCGGGAACAGGGAACGTCCGGAAGCAGCGGACAGTCGACGCCTACGGGAGACAATAATCCTTTGGGAGTGCTGATTGGGGCGATTGCAATCAGCAGCGCAGCGCTGGCGTATCTGTACGTCCGCAAAAACAGGAGCCGGGGATTATAAACGGGTATTCCTGTTTGGAACAGATAAAAAATCCGGAAGGGATCTTTGCGATTCCTTCCGGATTTTTATGGGTCACGGATGAATTACGGATGAATTACAGTGCCGGCCTTGCCGTTTACGGCATCCAGGGCCTCATCCAGACAGCTGATGATCGCTCTCCGTCCGGGGGCGGCGGCCACAAAGTTGACGGCAGCCTCCAGCTTGGGCTGGGTGGTGGCGGCGGAGAGTCTTCCCTCATCCAGATATTTCTGAGCTTCCTGGAGGGAGAGCTCATCCACGTAGGTCTCCTGGGGAGTGCCATAGCCGATGGCCAGCTTGCGGCCGCTGGTCAGAAGCAGCAGCACATCAGCGTCCAGCTGATCGGCCAGGCGAGCGGCCGTGAAGTCTTTCTCAATGACGGCGCTGGCTCCCTTCAGGCGGGTACCCTGCTCCAGAACGGGAATGCCGCCGCCTCCGCAGGCGATAACCACCTGTCCGGCTTCTTCCAATGTCCGGATGGCGTCGATCTCGTAGATTTCCAGAGGCTTGGGAGAACAGTAAATGCGCTGGTAGCCCTGCTCCTCCTTGATGACGTAGTTGCCCTTTGCCTCCTCGGCCTGCGCATCCTCCTCAGACATATAGCGGCCCAGAGTCTTGACCGGATGGGAAAAGGCCGGATCAAAGGGATCAACCCGCACCTGGGTGATTAAGGTGACGACCGTCTTGAAAATACCGCGGTTAAGCAGCTCCGTGCGCAGCGCGTTCTGCAGATCGTAGCCGATATACCCCTGGCTGAGAGCCGTGCAGACCGACATGGGGGCCGGGCTGTAGAGGTCGGGATGATTGTGATTCAGCTCGGTCATGGCTGTATGAATCATGCCTACCTGGGGACCGTTGCTGTGGGTGATGATAACGTGGTATCTGGCCTCGATCAAATCGGCGATCGCCCGTGCAGAAACGGCGACGCCGGCCTGCTGCTTGGGAAAATCATCGCCCAGGGCGCTGCGTCCCAATGCGATTACGATTTTTTCTTTCATATGATTGTCCTTTCTGTCTGGTCTCCCGCAAAGTGAGGGGAAGACAAGCTCTTTTCTCTTGCCTGTATCATAACATATGTGAAAGGGAATGAAAAGCGTCAGTTTTTGAAATCGATGACAACCTCTCAGAGACATTCCTCCCCACCGCCTTGACAGGCGCATAAGGCCATGCTATTCTAGTGAAGATAATTCCTAGTAAAGATATAGGGATTATAAAGATAAAGGGATTAGGGACAGAAATTAGAAATAGAAATTAGGAATTTGCATTAGGGAAGCGAGTGAGAGCCAAGGGGCGGCTGGAAGAATGAGAGAGCGGGAAAGGAACGGAGAATGAATAAAAGACAGGTTTATCTGGACAATGCGGCCACCACGCCGATGAGAAGCGAGGTGCTGGAAGCGATGCTCCCCTATTTTAACGAGGAATACGGCAATGCCTCCACTTTGTATCATCTGGCCGATGGGGCAAAAAAGGCTTTGCAGGCGGCCAGGGACACCATGGCCGGAATATTGGGCTGCGACAGCAGCGAAATCTATTTTACCGGCTGCGGAACGGAGTCGGACAACTGGGCGCTGAAGGGAATTGCCGACGCCTATAGAGATAAGGGCCGGCATATTATTACGACAAAGATCGAGCACCATGCGGTGCTTCATACCTGCAAATGGCTGGAACAGCACGGTGCAGAAGTTACTTATCTGGATGTGGACGAAACGGGGATGATCAGTCTGGCAGGGCTGGAGGCCGCCATTCGCCCGGATACTATTTTGATATCGGTTATGTTTGCAAATAATGAAATCGGAACGATTGAGCCGGTCCGTCAGATCGGAGAGATTGCCAGGCGTCACGGCGTGCTGTTTCATACCGACGCAGTGCAGGCCTTTGGTCAGGTGCCGATTTCGGTGGATGAGTACCGCATCGATATGCTCAGCGCCAGCGCGCACAAGCTGAACGGCCCCAAAGGCGTAGGGCTTTTGTATGTAAGGAAAGGAGTGAAGCTTCATTCCTTTATGCACGGAGGCGGGCAGGAGAGAGGGCGGCGGGCCGGAACCGAAAATGTGGCCGGAATTGCCGGCTTTGCCAGAGCTGCCAGCTTGGCGGCTGCCGAGATGCAGGAGAGAATTCGCCGGGAAAGCGAGCTTCGCAATTATTTGATTACCCGTGTGCTGCGGGAAATACCCTACAGCCGTTTAAACGGCAGCAGGAGAAGCAGGCTGCCGGGCAATGCGAATTTCAGTTTTCAGTTTGCGGATGGCGAGACCATGCTGATTATGCTGGATATGGAGGGAATCTGCGCCTCCAGCGGTTCAGCCTGTACTACGGGACAGACCGAGCCCTCCCATGTGCTGACGGCCATTGGGCTGCCGGAAGAGCTGGCCCGCGGCTCTCTGCGGCTGACGCTGGGCTGCGAGACGACCCGGGAGGAGATCGATTATACGGTGGACAAATTAAAGGAAATCGTGGGGAAACTGCAAAGAATGTCGCCTCTCTACGAGCGGATCGCGGGGCCGGCAGGCCCACGGGGCAGCGCGCGAGGCGGCGCACGGGGCAGAGAGCTTCGCTAGAGGAACACAGGATAAGCAAAATAATATAAGGCAGCAAAAGGAAGGAAGAGGGACGGATGAAGAAAAAGGTTGTGGTAGGCATGTCCGGCGGAGTGGATTCGTCGGTGGCAGCCTGGCTTTTAAAGGAGCAGGGTTATGAAGTGATCGGCGTCACCATGCAGATCTGGCAGGATGAGAATCCTCTGACTGTGCAGGAGAACGGCGGCTGCTGCGGTCTGTCTGCGGTAGAGGATGCAAGAAGGGTGGCCTGGCAATTGGGAATTCCTCATTATGTGATGAATTTTAAGAAGGAATTCCGAAAACATGTAATGGATTATTTTGTGGACGCTTATTTGGAGGGACGGACCCCCAATCCCTGTATTGCCTGTAATCGTTATGTAAAGTGGGAGAGTCTGCTGAAGCGCAGTATGGAGCTGGGAGCGGACTATATTGCCACCGGTCATTATGCCCGGATTGGCAGGACAGAGACAGGACGCTATGCGATAGCCAACAGCGTTTCGGCCCGCAAGGATCAGACTTATGCTCTCTATGGCCTGACGCAGGAGCAACTCTCCCACACTTTGATGCCGGTGGGAGAGTATGCCAAGGAGGAGATTCGTCAGATGGCCGCGCAGGCCGGTCTTCCCACGGCTTCCAAGCCGGACAGCCAGGAGATTTGCTTTATTCCCGATCACGATTATGGCCGCTTCATTGAGGAGGATACCGGACGCGCAATGCCGGAAGGCAATTTTGTGACCGCAGACGGACAGGTTCTGGGCAGGCACAGAGGAATTGCCCGCTATACGGTGGGACAGAGAAAGGGGCTGGGCCTGGCCATGGGACAGCCGGTTTTTGTGACGGAGATTCGTCCGGAGACCAACGAGGTAGTGATCGGGACGGAGCGGGATGTCTTTACGGATCGATTGGTCTGTGAAAATTTGAATTTCATGGCCTGGGAGGGGTTGGCTGAGCCCCGGCGGGCGCTGGTGAAGATTCGATATTCTCATCCCGGAGCCTGGGCGACGGTGCGCCTGATTTCACCGGACCGGATGGAGTGCGTCTTTGATGAACCGGTGAGGGCTGTGACGCCGGGACAGGCCGCCGTCTGCTATGACGGAGACTTTGTGGCCTGCGGCGGAGAGATTGTAAAGGAACTGTTCTAAAAAGGCCCTCCTAAAATCGAGTCATTGACAGAGGCTGGACCGCAGGACTATAATGAGGGCAAATTATGGTGAAGGTCTCGGCGATGAAAGCTTCGGGCTTTTGCAGATGAAGGAGGATAAAGATGGCAAGCTGTGAGCCATTGGTATACGAATATCGCGCAGATCTGCTGGATCTGATTCATATGGGATATATCTGCGTGGTGGATGAGCAGGGAAAGGTGCTGTACTCGGTGGGAGACCCCAATGAACGGGTATATTATCGTTCGGCATCCAAGCCCATCCAGGCGCTGCCTGTGATTGCCATGGGGCTGGATCGCCGCTATGGCCTGACGGAGGAGGAGACGGTGATTTTTGCCGGTTCCCATGCAGGAGAGCCTTTTCACGTCAGGGCGCTGGAATCGATTTTTGCCAAGACAGGTCTTAAGGAAGAACAGCTGATTATGAACCCCGCTTTCCCGGCCGAAAAGAACGCTTATCTGGACTGGGTGAGAAGGGGCGAGGAAAAACGCAAATTTTATCACAACTGCTCCGGAAAGCACGCGGCGCTGATGCTGGGACAAAGGGAGCTGGGGGGAGCTGTCTCGGATTATTGGAAGATAGATGCGGCCGTTGAGCGGGAAGTTCTGCGTACCATTGCCGTTCTCAGCGAGACGGACAGCGAAGACGTAGGGATCGGTGTGGACGGCTGCGGCGTACCGGTATTTGCCGTGGGAATGCGCAATATTGCTCTGGCTTTCCGGAACCTGGCGCGGCCGGAAAAGATCGCCGATGACCGTCTGGCCCAGGCTGCCGCCGAATTTGTACCCCGAATTCACCGGTATCCGCATATGATGCGGGGGACGGGCTATCTGTGCAGCCGGATCAATGAGGACGCCAACCTGATCGGCAAGGGCGGTGCTAACGCAGTCTATGGCCTGGGATTAAAGAAAGAAGGAATTGGTATTTCTGTGAAGCTGGCCGACGGCTGCGAGGATGTATGGCCTTTTGTGCTGGCGGCCGTGCTGCGGGGCTTGGGCTACGACAATGAGGATACTCTGGCCATGCTGGACGAGCTCCATGGAAGCAGAATATATAATGACAACGATCTGTGTGTGGGACACTGGGAGATGGCGCAGCCTGTGGGAAGAATCGGCTGAATCGGCTTGAAAAGCGCCGGCAGGAGGCGGCCCGGGAATGAAAGAGGAGAATAAGATAAGAATGAGAAAAGCAGAGATGAAGCACAGAGGTGTAAGGAGATGGAGCCGGGGATGGAACCGGGGATTGACCCGGACGGCAGCTTTGCTGCTGGCGTTGCTGTTGCTGACAGGAGCGGTCGGCTGCGCTGCCCCGGCTGAGACAGAGGCCGTAACAGAGGGACAGACGGAGGCGCAGACAGAGCAGTCCGGAAGTATCGGTGAGAGCGATGAAGGAGCGCCTGCGGCGGATCAGACGGAGCCTCAGATCCAGGAGACGGAAAGCGGAGCCGGGCTGGCCCAGACGGAAGCGCAGGAGACAGAGGAAACAAGGGAAACAGAGGGCATTGAGGAAGCAGAGACGGAGGCCATAGAGTTTACGCAGGTTTCTGAGACCCTCTATGCCACGACGACCGTAAACGTCCGCACGGAGCCTAATACGGACTGTGATATCGCCGGGAAGCTTTACACCAATCAGGACGTCGAGGTTACGGCCGTCAGCGACGAGTGGGTTCAGGTGCAGTGGGGAGATCAGACCTGCTATGTGGCTGCCGCTTATCTGACGGACGAGGAACCTGTCTATGAGGCAAACCTGTCGGGTCAGGCTGGAACAGGCATTTATTATGCGGGGGACGGTCCCCTGGTCTGCATCGATCCGGGTCATCAGGGCAAAGGAAATAATGATCCGGAGCCGGTAGGACCGGGAGCCAGTGAGACCAAGAAGAAAGTATCCTATGGAACCAGCGGCGTATCCACAGGGCTGGCTGAGTATCAGCTGAATCTCAATGTATCCCTGAAGCTGAGAGACGAGCTGATTGCACGGGGATATGCGGTGCTGATGGTTCGGGAGACCAACGATGTGAATATCAGCAATGCTGAAAGAGCTCAGATTGCCAACAATGCTGGGGCCGATGCTTTTGTCCGCATTCATGCCAACGGCTCGTCCAATTCGGATAAGACCGGAGCCATGACGATTTGTCCTACTGCAAATAACCCCTATTGCAGCCAGATTTACAGCGACAGCAGGGCCCTGTCCGACCAGGTGATTTCCCATTTGTGCGAGAGTACCGGGGCCGTGAATAACGGAGTCTGGGAGACCGATACCATGAGCGGAATTAACTGGTGTACGGTGCCGGTGACCATTGTGGAGATGGGGTATATGAGTAACGCCGCAGAAGACGAGCGCATGGCGACGACGGACTATCAGGACAAGCTGGTTCAGGGAATTGCCGACGGTTTGGATGCGTATTTTGGCCGCTGATTAAAGAGCGCGGATTAAAGAAATTGACATAAAAGGGAAGCTCAGCGATGGGAAATAATAAAGTCCATATAATAGAGACGGCAAGGCTTGACAAAGAAACGAAAAATCAGGTGCAGCGGCTTTGGCAGGATTGTCGGGAAAAGGAGCCGGTGACGCAGGAGCCCTTTCTGGATGGGGAGGAAAATGCGGCCACCGGCCTTCCCTGCTTTTATCTGTGCTACGAAGGGGAGAGATTGACCAGTTTCCTGAGTCTTTTTATCCCGGATGGCGGCTATGCGGAGGGATATGGCTTTACAGGCCCGCAGGACCGGCGAAAAGGATACTTTTCCTCGCTTGTACGGCGGGCTGAGGTTCTGACGCAGGAAGCGGACATTCCTCTTTATCTGGTAAGCGACAGACAGAGCAGAGATGCCTGCGCTTTTATTCGGCGGATGGGATTGGAAAAGGTCTGGGAAGAGAGAATGATGGAGATTCCGGCCGGCGAACTTTACCGGCTGACGGTGGATTACGATCCGGATGCGTTTCATCTGAGCAGGGAAGAAGACTGGTGGATCATGCAAAATGGCGGGAAAGAATTAGGCCGCTGCCGCCTTTCGGATTTTCAGACTGCG
This sequence comes from uncultured Lachnospiraceae bacterium, assembly GCA_944381515.1. Taxonomy (GTDB): domain Bacteria; phylum Bacillota; class Clostridia; order Lachnospirales; family Lachnospiraceae; genus RGIG7193. The sequence continues at coordinate 9,148 of CALWLM010000011.1, forward strand.
GTTTATCTCTATGATTTTGCCATAGACGAGGGGCAAAGACGAAAAGGTTATGGCCGGTTGTTTTTGAAGCTTTTGGGCGGCCTTCTGGATGAAGAACAGGTGGTGCTGCTGCAGGTGGGCACTTACAATGCACCGGCCTGTCGGTTATACGAGGGCTGCGGTTTTACGGTGAGGGAGAGTCTGAGCTATTACCAGCTGTAAATACCGGATCGGCTTCAACGGATCATTTATAGCGTCCGAGATTTATAAACAATAGGAGAAATGCTCCAAACAGAAGATATTCTTCGATCAACCGTGTGAACAGTATAGCTATTATAACCATTACTGCACACAGAAAGATGAATTCGTTGTGTTTTTTTGATGAGCTGTTTTTTGTTTCTTCTGTTTCTTGTGTCTTTTCTGTCTCTTCTTTTTGCTCTGGATTACTGCTTGTTTTTGATTGCCTTAACAGCCCTTTTTTACATATATGGATAACCGCAAACAAGATGGCAAAATAAAGGCCAATGGTAATTCCGCTCAGCCATGGATGCCCGGAATCTCTCGCGCAGACACCGGGAATTGTAGCAAGGGCCATTCCGGTACAAAACCATCTTAATGCGAGAGAAATTTTTCTCTCGTCATAAGTCTCTTTTCGGGCGATATATCTGATCAGACTTGTGCTGGTGTGGGAGAA
>CALWLM010000012.1 GCA_944381515.1 uncultured Lachnospiraceae bacterium
TGGGATATTCCCGATGCGAATGACGGTTTACGAGTCAGCATGGCGTTGTATCTGGAAGCTGCCGCCGGAAAGACAGCATTCCTATAGGGAGAAATAATGATTATGGAATATGCGAAATTGGGAAATACGGATATTGAGGTATCGAAAATCTGCGTAGGATGCATGAGCTTTGGAAAAGCAGGAACGCTGCATGATTGGACAGTAGATGAAACAGAAACAGAGAAGATTGTAAAACATGCTCTTGATCTGGGAATTAATTTTTTTGATACGGCAAATGGATATTCGGAAGGAACCAGTGAAGAATATCTTGGAAAAGCGCTCAGAAAAAATATTGCAAGAGATAAGGTTGTTATCGCTTCCAAAGTTTATTTTAATCCAGGAAGACTTTCTTCCGAAGCTATCCATAGGGAAATCGATGGAAGCTTGAAACGGCTTGGCACAGATTATCTGGATCTGTATATTATCCATCGCTTCGACTATGACACACCAATTGAGGAAACAATGGAGGCATTAAACGACTTGGTGGTATCTGGTAAAGTACGCGCTATCGGTGCATCAGCCATGTACGGATATCAATTCTATAATATGCAGCTGGCTGCCAGAGATAACGGATGGGCGCAATTTGCAGCAATGGAGAATCATTATAATCTCTTGTATCGAGAAGATGAACGTGAACTGATTCCCATCTGCCGTCAGATGAATGTATCGCTCATGCCTTACAGTCCTTTGGCGGCCGGGCATTTAACCCGGCCGGAATGGAACGCAGACTCTGTTCGCAGCAGGACGGACCGGGCAGCTATGGGAAAATATGATCGAACCCAGAAGCAGGATATGGAAATTGTTCGCAGAGTTCACACCCTGGCAGAAAAATATGGCGTAAAAATGCAGCAGATTGCTCTGGCATGGGAGTGGGCGAAGGGGGTAACGGCGCCAATTATCGGGGCTACCAAGGCATTTCATTTTGACGACGCAGCCGGAGCGTTTTCTGTGAAACTGTCAGAAGAAGATATTCGTTTCCTGGAGGAACCATATGTACCTCACAGAATCGTTGGAGCAGTGGACTGTAATCCTCCAGAGGGTACGAAACTGTTAGATGAGAAGAAATGAAAAATATTAGTATTTTATCCGCTTAATGATCCGGAAACAGTGCTGTTGAAATACTGATATATGCCAGCAGCCGTGTTGCGGCTCCGAAATAAGCGCCGCTGTACTTGCCGATGGCGCGGGATATAATATAAACGGCTGTGTAAATGCCGGCTCCGAAGATCAGGTGATAATCCAGAGGAGTACCCAGATTCAGAATGACGACAATCAGAGACAGACCGATGACCGGATTCATGACCTTCATTATACCGTCAAGCTGTTCGGAAGGAATCATGTTGGCAAAGACGGTGGAGTAGGCCATGCCGATAAGCATGAAGTTCAATACCGGCGTGGGCAGCAGGCCGTTGATGACAAAGCCGATAGCCGCAGAAACCAGGAGCATCAGAAGCATCACGCCCAGAGAGCTCTGCTGTGTGTGAACATGCTTTAATATCAGTCCGGCGATGAATCCGGTAAAGGCGCCGATCAATACCGGCAGGAAAACCAGAAACAGGATAACCCCTACGGGAACGCTTCCGGCTGAAATATGGGCAGATACAAAGGCGATGACCAAAAAGAACACCAACGCTCCCACCAGATCATCCAGAGCAGCCATGGGGATCAGCGTTCTGGTGACAGGACCGTCGGTTTTCAGCTCATTTACAACAGACAGCGACGGAGCCGGAGCCGTTGCCAGAGCGATACCGCCAAACATAAAGGCCAGGTAGATGGGGGTGCCGGTAAACCAGAAAATAACGCCAAAGACGGCGCTGACAACAAGGAAGGTGCCCAGAGATTCCGTGATGGTTGTAACCAGGATCTGAGAACCGGCCTTTTTCATATCCTTCCAGATCAGCTCCGTGCCGATCATCAGGCCGCAGACACATTCCAGAAGGCTTTCCAGCGTGTCAAACCAGGTGGAATTCAAAACGGAGTCGCCCAGGAAATTCAGAGCATGAGGTCCGATAATCATTCCGGTAATCAGCCAGCCCAGAATGGAAGGCAGTTTCAGCCGGGAGACCAGCTTTCCGGCTATCATAGCGATTATAACAGAGACGATCAGTCTCATCACATCAAAAAAATGTTCATAACGTTTCCTCCTCATTTACAGACGATTTCGTCTATAAAATTTTTGTGAAAAAATTTTGTCCTGCAAAAATCCTGGGCGGCAGCCTATACGGGATGGACGGAAACGGCTTCTCTGTGTTATACTGAACCTATCGAAGAGGGACCGGCCATGGAGGCGCGGCCCGGAAAGGCGGTAAGTATGAGCAGATTGCAGGATATCAAGTTGGGCGTTTACGAAAAGGCGATTCCTTTACAGTACAGCTGGCCGGAAAAATTCCGGGTGGCCAAGGAGGCCGGATTCGACTATATCGAGCTGAGCATCGACGGCGTCCAGCCCCGGATTGAGAGACTGAAATGGACGACGCAGGATCTGATTGAGATCCGCCATGCGGCAGAGGAGGCCGGGATGCAGTTTTACACCATGGCTCTGTCTGCGAATCGTTATTTCCCCCTGGGAGACGACCGGGAGGAAGTGAGAGAGCAGGGAAAGGCCATTGTGCGCCGGGCCATTGAGATTGCCAGCTTTCTGGGGGCCAAGATTATTCAGCTGGCGCCCTATGATGTCAACGGCAGGGAGAGCAACGAAAAAACCATGCAGAATTTCCGGGATTCCCTGCGGGAGCTGATCGATTACGCCGCCTTAAACGGGGTCATTTTAACCATTGAGGTTATGGAAGACGTGCCCTTTATCACCACCATAAAGGCAGCCAGGGAAATCATCGAAGAGTTCGATTCCCCCTATCTGCAGATCTATACGGACACCGGCAACGTAGCGGCCACCGGGGCTGACCCGGTGCCCGACCTGAAAAACGCAGGCCGTCATGTGGTGGCCGTCCATGTCAAGGACGGGACCCTGGGCTGCTGCCGCAACGTCCCTTACGGGGAAGGACTGGTGGATTTTGAAGCCTGCTTTAAGGAGCTTGCAAGGCTGAATTACCGGGGCTTTTTCGTGTCGGAGATGTGGTGCGAGGAGGATGAGAGCTTTATCCCCTATCTGAAGACGGCGGCCGATTTTATCCGCGGCAAGATGAAGCTGGTGGATGAGATAAATGGACAATAACAGATCGAAATTATGATCGATAAAACCACAAAATTATCATAAAAATACACATAATGAACATTAAAGGGCGGGATTTTGAAAAAGTTCCGCCTTTTTTCTTGACAGTTATGAAAGAAGGCTATAAAATGAAATCAGTAACAATGCGCAGCAGGCAAGTCGAAAAGGAGGTACTGAAATGGCGTTTATTAGAACCGTTCTGGGCGACATCGATCCGTCCGAGTTTGGCGTATGTGATTCCCACGACCATATGATTCGCTCCGGCGGACCTGAGGTGGTGGAGAGCAAGGATTTCTTGCTTGACGATGTGGAGGCTTCCCGCAAGGAGCTGGAGAGATGGGCAGAGGCCGGCGGCAAGTCCATGGTCTGCATGGACCCTATCGGCTGCGGACGCAATGTGCCGAAATTTTTGGAGCTGGCGGAGTCGATGCGGGGGAAGGTGCATCTGATTGCCACCACCGGCTTTCAGAAGGGCGATTTCTACGATCACAAGGTTTCCTTTGTGGCTACCAATACGGCGGAGGAAGTGGCCGAGTGGTGCGCTCTGGAGGTCACCGAGGGCATGGATTTAAACAGCTATAACGGCCCGATTGTAAAACGATGCAAGGCCAAGGCAGGCGTTATCAAGGCCGGCACCGGCTACTGCAATATCAGCGATTTTGATTACAAGCTTTTAAAGATTGCGGCGCTGACCCAGTTAAAGACCGGCGTGCCGATTTCCGTTCATACGCAGATGGGAAGCATGGCCTACGACGTAGCCATCGCTCTTCGCGATTACGGCGCAGATCTGAGCCATACCTTGATCTGCCATGTGCATAAGACGCCGGACCGCTTCTATCATAAGAAGATTATGGATACGGGAGCCTGCATTTGCTATGACGGCCCGGACCGCCCCAAGTATGTGCCGGATTCCGTCCATATCGATAATCTGAAATGGCTGGTGGAGCAGGGCTATCAGAAGCAGATCCTGCTGAGCATGGATGCGGGCAAGGCCAGCTATCAGTCCGGCTATTCGGAGAAAATCGGCCGCAAGAATCTGGGCATCGCCTATCTTCTCAACCGGTTTGTGCCGGAGATGCAGGAGGCGGGTATTCCGCAGGACGCCATCGACGATATGCTGATTCACAATCCGGCCAGAGTGTTCTCTTTCATCGAGCGCTGAGAACAGACGGCAGACAGCGGACAGGCCTTACGGACAAAGGCCGGATATCACGGGAATGGGAGGAGCCGGGAAAGAGCGGTTTCCCGGTCCCAGCAAATAAAAATCATTATGGAGGTAACGTGAAATGAGCAGACCTTTATTGCAGATTGCCCTGGACAACACCAGCCTGGAGGACGCTCTCAAGTCCTTAAGAGGCGGCGTGGATGAAGCGATCGACATCATCGAGTGCGGCACCCTGCTGCTGTGCGCGGAGGGAGCCAGAGTGGTGAAGATTATGCGTACCCTGTATCCCGACAAAAAGCTGGTAGCGGACTTTAAGATCGCCGATGCCGGCAATGCCCTGGGCGGAATGATCCTGGACGGAGGTCCTGACTACACCACTGTTATCTGCGCGGCTCATCCCGGCACCATGAAGGCGGTGAAGGAAGAAGCCGATAAGCGCGGCCGCGGAACTCAGGTGCAGATTGAGCTGTACGGACACTGGACCTTCGAGGACGTTGAGACCTGGAAGGCCATGGGCATCAGGCAGGTGATCCTGCATCACTCCAGGGATGCCAAGGGCGGCTGGACGCCGGAGGAGATCGCTCTGCTCAAAAAGCTCTGCGATGCCGGCATGGAAGTGACGGCTACCGGCGGTATCGGCTACGATGATTTGGAGCTGTTTAAGGGACTGCCTCTGTTCTGCTTTATCTGCGGCCGCTCCATCCGCAATGCAGCTGACCCTGCGGCCGAGGTGCTTCGTATGAAGGCCAAAATCAATGAGCTGTGGCCGGAAT
>CALWLM010000013.1 GCA_944381515.1 uncultured Lachnospiraceae bacterium
CGGCCCAGCCAGTAGGGGGTACTGATACAGGCGGCTACCGCCAGACTGTTGACCAGAAGGGCCGCCGAGGTGGGAAACATGATTCCGCCGGCGACCAGCAGGGCGACAATCGGGAAAAAGACGGTCAGGCTTTTGAGGCTGGACAGCAGAATCAGGACAATGGCCGCAAGGACGGGATTGTCCGGCGTGTAATTCAGGATATCCTCTACAGATACGGAGCCTCCGGACAGCACAAAAATCCCGGCAGCTGCCAGAATCAAAATGAAGGGAAGCAGGGCCAGGAAGCGGATGGGAATGCGCACTTTCTTTCGTGTAGGGGACATGATAGTACCTCACTGTATAGGGTGTACAAGAAACCTCTCTTATTATAATCAACGCAAATGTTTTTGACAAGTCGATGAATCGACGGCGGACCGGGCTTTCGGAGGGCTGCCGTCTTTTTGCAGAGTCATAGAAAAGATATAAAAAGGGATATAAAAGGGAAAATAATAAAAATACGGTTGACATGTTTAAACAAGTATACTATATTCAAGCTGAATCTGAAACGCGAAAGCTATGCGGGCAGTCTTATGGGTTATGCTTTCGGTTTGTCTGCGGAGATGGATTATCCCGGATAGCGAAGGCTGCGAGATGCAAATGGAAAATAAAAGAGGAAGGTCAGGTGCAGGCAGAATGAGCACGGATTTCAGAAAGAGTACAGTATATCAGATATATCCCAAGTCCTTTTGCGATACCAATGGAGACGGACTGGGAGATCTGCGGGGGGTAATTGAAAAGCTGGATTATATAAAGGAGCTGGGAGCGGATTATATCTGGCTGACGCCCTTCTTTGTGTCGCCCCAGAATGATAATGGATACGATGTGGAGGATTATTACCAGATAGACCCCCGGTATGGCACCATGGAGGATGTGGAGGAGCTGATTGCCAAGGCAGCTGAGCGCGGCATCGGTCTGATGTTTGATATGGTCTTTAACCATGTGTCCACCCGCCACCAATGGTTTCGCCGGGCCATGGAGGGAGATCCCTACTACAAGGAATTTTTCTTTTTCCGCAGAGGCAGGGCAAAGGGACAGCCGCCGACGAACTGGGAGAGCAAGTTTGGAGGCAGCGCCTGGGAGTACGTGGAGAAGTTTGACGAATATTATCTGCATCTGTTCGATGTGACCCAGGCGGATTTAAACTGGGACAATGAGAACGTACGAAGAGAGGTCCAAAAGATTGTTCGCTTCTGGATGGACAAGGGGGTAAAGGGTTTTCGCTTTGACGTGGTCAATCTGATCAGCAAGGCAGCCTTTGAGGATGATGAAAACGGAGACGGGCGCAGATTTTATACCGACGGTCCCAATATCCACCGCTATCTGAAGGAGCTGCACGACGCCACTTTTGGAACCGACGACGGGATTGTGACGGTGGGAGAGATGTCCAGTACCTCTATTGAGAACTGCTATCGTTATGCGGGGCGCAAAACCGGCGAGCTTTCCATGGTGTTCAGCTTCCACCATCTGAAAGTGGACTTTATGGGCAATGAAAAGTGGGTGCTGGTGCCTGCGGATTTCCAAAAGCTGAAAAGTATTGTCTTCCAGTGGCAGACCGGGATGGCGAAGCACGATGCCTGGAACGCGGTATTCTGGTGCAATCACGACCAGCCACGCGTGGTCTCTCGTTTTGGGAGCGAGGGCGGATACTGGAAGGAGTCTGCCAAAATGCTGGCCACTATCGTTCACTGTCTGCGGGGCACGCCTTATGTGTATCAGGGAGAGGAGCTGGGCATGACCAACGCGGACTTTACGGAGATTTCTCAGTTTCGGGATGTGGAGAGTCTGAATCATTATCAGATTCTTCAGGATAAAGGGCTGTCTGCCTCCGACGCCCTGCGTATTGTGCAGATTCATTCCCGCGACAACGGACGTACGCCGATGCAGTGGGACGCCTCCCGATATGCCGGATTTACGGCGGAGGATGGAGCCGAGCCCTGGATTGGCGTCAATGGAAATCATGATCGGATCAATGCGGCGGCTCAGCTGACGGACCCAGATTCTGTTTTTCATTATTATCGGAGACTGATTGCCCTGCGAAAGGAGCTGGATGTAATCTCCTGCGGTGATATCGAGCCTCTGGCCGAGCATCATCCCTGTATTTTTGCCTATCGCAGAACCTATGAGGGGCATGAGCTGCTTGTTGCGGCCAATTTCTATGGGAGGAGCTGTCAGTGGAAGGATGCGCCGGATTTGATCGGATTTAAGAGAATAATTGGCAATTACCGGGAGGAGAACAGGCCGGAGGATGGACTCTGGACCTTTGGCCCCTATGAGACGTCCGTGTGGTATCGGTGAAGATGCTGCCGTTCCAATGATCGAAGGATCAAAGGGGCGGCTTTTTTTTGCGGCTGCCGCGAAGAAACATATATACTCCCAAAACGAGAAAAACAAAAAGATATAGAACAAAATAGAAAATTAAGATTGACAAAAAGAAAAACAAAAGATATATTAGAATCATAAAGGAAAAGGAAATTCCGGAACTTCCCCTTTAAAACGAACAAAAGAGTAAAAAGCGACAAAGAACATCAAAGCAGAACTGGGAGAAAGGAGGAGGTACATGGGCGAGACAGTAATAGCCGAAATGACATGGGAGCAGGCTGATAAGAGAATGAAGGAAGCCAGAGCGGTGATTCTGCCTCTGGGATCTCTGGAGCAGCATGGTTATCATATGTCGTTGGATACGGATAATATTGTTGGAGGCTATGTGGGGCGTGTGCTGGCAGAAAGAACAAACTGCGCAGTGCTTCCGGTAGTTCCTTATGGACAGGTTTGGTCGGCTAAGGACTTTCCGGCAACGATTTCTCTGCGGGAGAGAACCTTTATCGAGCTGGTAAAAGATATTGTCATATCTCTGGAGCATAAGGGAGTGCGGAATGTGATTCTCTTTGCCAGTCATTGGGGGAATACGGCTCCTGTCAAAATCGCAGCCAGAGAGCTGCTGGATGAACAAGGCTACAGCAATGTCTACTATCTCAGCTATATGGATCTGAAGAAACACGGCGACGGCATTATGGAGACGGAGCTGTGGAACGGGAGCGGTTTTCATGCGGGAGAGATTGAAACCTCCATTGTGCTTCACATTAAGCCGGAGAGCGTGGATATGGAACGGGCGGTCTGCGAGTATCCGCAGGCGCCGGGGGATGTGAATCTTCGTCCCATTCCGTGGATCAACTTCTGCAAAAGTGGCATATTTGGGGATGCCGCGAAGGCCACGGCCTGGAAGGGAGAAAAATTTCTGAAAAACTGGATAGACGACATGGTAAGGCTGATCGAAGAAAATATCAGCTAATTAAGTAGGAGGGGTAATATGGCTGCTATAGCGAATGTATTTAAGATAGTTGCCGGCCAGATTGAGCTGGTCATGGGGATTGTGGTGCTGATTGGTCTGCTGCTGCAAAAAAAGAAGCCAATCGATGTGGTGATGGGGGTGGTAAAGGCTGTCGTAGGCGTAATGATCCTGAAGCAGGGCTCTACCCTTTTGCAGGCGGCTTACACACCGGTGATGGAGATGCTGCGCAATACTTTCGGCATCACCGGTATTATAACGGAGAATTATTCCGGTATGGCGGCCATCAATACGGCTATTCCGGAACTGGTGGCGGCGGTGCCTACGGTTATGCTGTTTGGTTTCCTGATTAATATTCTTCTGGCCCGCTTTGGCCCGCTTAAGGTTGTTTTCCTGACGGCCCATACCATGCTGGCCTTTGCAACCCTTACGGTGTGGCTGGTGCACTGGTTTTTCGGCGTGGAGGGGGCGCAGCTTCTCGTGGTTTGCAGCCTGTTCTGCGGCGTGTTCTGGACGGTCATGCCGGCCTGGACCTACCGCTATTCCAAAGCGTTTGCCGGCAATGGTTTTACGCTGGGACACATTTCTGGTATGGCGGCAGTGATCAGCTCCCGCATCGGTATGCTGCTTGGCCATTACGATGCCAAAAATCCCCGGCTCTTTGAGGAGGGCGAGGAGGATGAAGCGGCAAGCGGCCGCTTTGGTTCCATTACGCGCCTGTTTAATGATTCTACCGTAATTACCTGCCTTTTGATGACGGTGGTCCTGGGAGGAGGCTGTCTGCTGGCTGGCCGGGAGGCGATTCAGGCGGCGGCAGGTTCTGCCAACTGGGTGGTATTTACCATCGAGCTGGGCGCCAGTTTTACCGTGGGTATTGTTGTTTTGCTGTCCGGCGTCCGCATGATGATCGCAGAGCTTGTCCCCGCGTTTAAAGGAATCTCCGACAAGCTGGTGCCGGGAGCTGTGCCCAGCGTTGATATGCCGGTATTTTTCCCGCTGGCTCCCTTTGCTTCCGTGCTGGGATTTCTGGGCGCATTTTTGGGAGAGTTTGTCGGCTTTTTTATCCTGTTGGCTGTGGGGAGCGGAACGCTGATGATTCCCGGCATTATAGCTACCTTTTTCGACGGCGGTATCGCCGGTGTGTTTGGCTTTAAGTACGGCGGCAGAAAGGCGGCGTTTATCAGCGGACTGGTGGTAGGCATCGTGCAGATCCTGGGCGGTGTCATCTTTACCACGCTGTCCGGCCTGGATACGCTGGGAGCTACTTATGGCAATACGGATTTTGGCACGTCAATGGCGCTTTTGGCGGCGGTGATGAATGTGCTGGGGAACGTATGGGTCTTTGGGGCGCTTCTGGCGGCAATTTACCTGGTGGCCTGTCTGTTTTTGAAGAAGTATTTCAAAGAGTGACAGGGCATAGGGGCCGCAGGGCAGCCGTCCGGGGATTTCATGGTAAAAATTGAAAAAATAAATATCTTTTTATTTACTTATTTGTCCTTATATGCTATGTTTCCTGAAAAGGAGACGCGAATATGATAGCAGAGGAAAGAAGAAAAATAATACTGGAAAAAATAAAAAAGGAAAAAGCGGTTTCGGTTCATGAGCTGGCTGAGGAGCTGAATACTACGGTGGTGACCATCCGGCGGGATCTGGATTTGCTGGATAAGCAGGGGCTGGTCATCCGTTCTCACGGCGGGGCGATCATCAAAGAGGAGAAGGTCGGATATGAGTTTCGCTTTGAAACGCGCAAGGACTATTCTCAGGACATTAAGGCCAAGATCGGAAAAAAAGCGGCCAGTCTGGTGACGGCGGGAGACAGCATCGGAATCGATGTGGGCACTACCGCCTATGAGATGTCCCGGTATCTTCGAAATGTGGGAAGCCTGAATGTGGTGACGGCCTCCATCCCGGTGGTCAATGAGCTGCTTTCCTGTGAGGATATTAATCTGATCTGCACAGGAGGGGAGGTTTCCAGAAAGGACAAATCTCTGATCGGACATAACGCCATCCGCACCCTGAAGGAATATATTCTGGACAAGGCGTTCATTGGTGTGGCGGGGATATCCTTTGACTGCGGCTTTACGCTGTTTAATATGAACGATGCGTTGGTCAAAAGGGTATTGGTGGAACGGTCCAAGGAGGTTATCGTACTGGCCGACGCCACAAAGATCGGAGTGGCCTGCCACGCATTTTTCTGTGACTTGGAGGCGGCGGATAAGCTGATAACCGACCGGAGAATTACTCCGGCGGACAGGGCGCTTCTGGAGAGTCATGGAATCGAGGTAATCATCGTGGACGAGGATGAGGACGGAGAGTCCTAAAGAAGCGAAGGCAGTCAGAACCGATACCGCTCCGAAAGGAGTGGCCTATGCTGAAAGTATATACAGTCTGCATTAACGGAATGGGTTCCAGCCTTATTTTAAAGATGACGGTTGAGAAGGCTTTTAAAGAGTTAGGAATAGAAGCGGATATTCGCCACATTGACGCGGGGCAGTTTAAGGGCTGCAATCCGGATGTGTGCATTACCACGCCCACGCTGGCCAGGACCATCGGCGAAAGGGAGGGAATGATTCTGATCACCACCACCAATTTTACCGATGTAAATATCGTGAAGAACAAAATTAAAGAAGCGTTGAATCTGAACGAGTAGAAAGGATAGGGCGACGTGTGGACGGAAGAATTATTTGGCAGCGAAAAGCCCGTAATTGGAATGGTGCATATTCAGGCGCTGCCGGGTACTGTATTGTACAATGAGCAGGCAGGGCTGGAGACGGCGGCGGCCAATGCAAGGCGGGATTACGTCAGTTTGGTGGAGGGCGGCATATCCGGAGTGATATTCTGCAATGAATTTGACAAGCCCTATTCGACCTGCGTGGAGCCTCATATTACGGCGGCCATGACCCATGTGATCGAGGAAGCTCTGCGAGGGGTGAAACGAGTCCCCTTTGGCGTGGATGTGCAGTGGGACCCCAGGGCGGCGTTGGCAATAGCGAGGGCCACGGGAGCCTCTTTTATCCGGGGAATTGTTTGCGGGACCTACTGCGGTGATTACGGCGTTTTGATGCCGGACACAGAGGGGATACTGGCCTACCGCCGCAGGATTGGGGCGCAGTCGGTCCGGATTCTGACCAATCTGGTCCCGGAGTTTTCCAGTTCGCTGGATGGGCGCGGACTGTGTCTCAGAGCCAGAACGGCGGTGAAAAGCTCGCTGGTGGAGGGCCTTTGCGTCTCCGGTGTGATGGCCGGTGTGCAGGCGCCATGGGAGCAGCTTAAAAGCGTCAAGGAATCGGTGCCGGAGACGGTGGTTTTTGCCAATACCGGTGTGGATTTTGATACAGTAGCAGATACTCTGAAGATTGCAGACGGCTGCTGCGTAGCTACCTGCCTGAAGGAGAACGGCGATCCTGGCGGGCGGATTGACGCAGAGCGGGTAAGAAGACTGATGAGAAAGGCAAGGTTGATGTGATATGGAATATATTCAGACAGTATTGGGGACGATTCGGCCGGAGGAGCTGGGAGTAACCAATTATCACGATCATTTGATTACCATAGGAGGCGGAGAGGAAAAGGCGGACAGAGATCTGCGTCTGGATCGGGTGGACTATGCTGTCGACGCCATGCGCTCGGCCAAGGCAAAAGGGTTTGATACTCTGGTGGATATGAATCCCATTGACTGCGGCAGGCAGATAGAGATGCTGCGGGAGATCTCTCAGGCATCGGGGATGCAGATTATTTCCTGCACCGGTTTTCAAAGGGCGGTTTATTACGATGCGGAGCACTGGGTCAACAAGTACAGCATTGACGAGATTGCTCAGCTGATTGCCGATGAGATTGAGATTGGCATCGAGATCAACAACTACAATGGACCTATTGTTAAGAGAAGCGCGGCCAAGGCCGGAGTAATCAAATTTGCCACCCATTACAACTGTATCCGGCCCATGGAAATGAGGGCCATTGAGGCAGGATGCAAAGCGGCCCGGATGACGGGAGCGCCCATCTCTACGCATACGGAGAGAGGCACCATGGGACTGGAGGTCATTGAACTGGTGAAGAAGTTTGGCGTGGACCCGCGCAGAGTAACGCTGGGGCATGTGGACCGCAATCCGGATCTGGAGTATCACAAGAAGATGGCGGCTCAGGGCGTCACACTGGGATACGACGGTCCCAGCCGGGCCAAATACTGGCCGGACAGCGTTTTGATTGATCTGATTAAGGGCATGTGCGAGGCTGGTTATGCGGACCATATTATGCTGGGCGGAGATAACGGGCGCGCCTCCATGTGGCCGCAGTATGGAGGCGGCTATGGACATAATTATATTCTGGATGTTTTTGTCCCCCGTCTGCTTGAAGCTGGCGTGTCAAAAGAGTGTGTTGACAAGATGCTCATCGATAATCCACGGAGGCAATTCTCTATTGTGAAATAGAAGGGTCAGACCGGCAGATCGGGTTGTTTTGGCAGACATAGGTTTTCAGCCTGCCGCATACACTGTAAAAACAAGGTGTATGGGGGTTATTCCCTTGAAGGATTATATCGAGGAACGGGCGGTGGAGATCGCCAACTACATCATCGACTGCAATGCGACGGTACGGCAGACTGCCAAGAAATTCGGCATCAGCAAGAGCACGGTACATAAGGATGTGACCGACCGGCTGAAGCAGGTAAACCCTGCTCTGGCCGCCAGGGCTCGCGTAGTGCTGGACGTCAATAAATCCGAGCGTCATATCCGCGGCGGGCAGGCTACCCGGGAGAAATATATGGGCAAGCTCAAGGCCTGCGAACAGACGGAGGAGGCGCGCAAGGGCTGAGGGCTGAGAATACGCGCAAAGGCTGAGGCGGCGCAAAAAGCTGAGAAGGCCAAAAAAAGCTGAGGATGAAAATCGGAGGCAGATGCGCCCGGATGAAAAGCTTGAACAAATAAAAACAGTATTTATATCTCCAGCTTCTGCTACGGGGCTGGAGATATTTTTTGTGATGGAAACCTAAGCTTTCACAGGAGCTTTTGCCGGAAACTTCACGAAATCTACACAATCACAGCTGTTAATTTGGCCTTTTCTGTATTATAATGATTAGCAACGAATCATATTGACCAGACCCTGAAGGATCTGGATAAAGGAGAGCATATGGATGACAGACAGAATATGATGGAAAATGGCGGGCAGCAAGAGAATACGGAAAATATGGAAAATACAGAAAGCACAGAAAACGCAGAAAGCAGGATGAAAGAGAATCCGGCGCAGGGACTGCCTGCGGGGACGAAAGAAGAATCGCAGCAGGGCAGCGGGAAAAAGAAAAGCGGATACCGAAGCGGTTTTATCGGCGGCTTTCTCACGGCGATTTTACTGGTGGCCGTGCTGGTTGGCGGAGTTTCCCTGGGCAGAAGCATCGCTTTAAATCAGGCCCAGTCCGCGCAGACAGATGGGAATAATGCAGAAGCGGACGGGGAGGACGGTCTGATTACGGTGGAATTTTTGCAGGAGGTCAGCACGATCTATCAGCGGATCAGCCAGTCCTTCCTCTATGATTACGACAACGAGGAGCTTCGGGACGGCATGCTGTCCGGACTTTTGGAGGCGCTGGACGATCCCTATTCGGTATATTATAACGAAAGCGAGATGCAGTCCTTCAACGATCAGACCCAGGGAGAATACTATGGAATTGGCTGCTCCGTGTCGCAGAATGCCCAGACCGGCATCATTACCATTGTAAAGCCCTACGAGGGGGCGCCGGCCTATGAGGCGGGACTGCAGTCGGGCGATATTCTCTATGCAGTTAATGACGAGCTGGTCACCGGCACGGATCTGGACCAGGTGGTGTCCATGATCAAGGGCGCAGAGGGGAGCACGGTAAAGCTGACGATTCAAAGAGAAGGCGAAAGCGAAATGCTGGATTTCAACGTGGAGAGACGGCAGGTGGAGATCGATACGGTGGAGGCGGAAATGCTGGACGGCCAGATCGGATATATTGCCGTATCTTCCTTTGACGGGGTGACGCCGGATCAGTTTATCGAAGCCTTTGAGGAGCTCAAAGCTCAGGGAATGAAGGGCCTGATTATCGATATGCGAAACAATGGCGGCGGCCTTTTGACGGCGGTGGAAGAGATGCTTGACTATCTGCTGCCGGAGGGAGAGATTTTCTATGCCATGGATAAAAACGGCACCAAATATTCGGAGTACAGCTCCGATGCGGAGGCCGCTTTGGATGTGCCCTTGGCTGTGCTGGTCAACGGCAATACGGCCAGCGCCGCCGAAGTGTTCAGCGGTAACATTCAGGATTTTGGCGTTGGCACGCTGGTGGGGACTACGACTTTTGGAAAGGGGATTATGCAGAACACCTATTCCATCAACGCGGAGGGAACCAAGGGCATCAAGCTGACGGTGGCGGACTATTATATACATTCCGGCCGCAATATCCACGGAGTAGGCCTGACGCCGGATGTGGAGGTAGAGCTGACGGAGGGGCTGGAAAACCAGACCGAGATAGATCAGAGCCAGGACAATCAGCTGCAGGAGGCGCTGCGCATCGTCAGAGAGCAGGTGCAGTAAAGTAAAGGGCGGCAAGCGAAAAAATCAGCAGCCGGAAAAGATGCAGCTGGAAAATCAGCGGCCAGAAAATAATCAGTCATCAGGATGACGGAAGAGGGGAAGGGAAAATGGAGACAAGAGAAGTTTTTGCTGTGCTGGAGATAGAACCAACTCGGGATAAAAATGCGATTCGGGCGGCTTACCGCCGCCTGGTGGTGTATGTCAATCCGGAGGATGACCCGGAGGGGTTTAAGAGGCTGCGGCAGGCCTATGAGGAGGCCTGCCGTCTGGCGGACGCACCCCAGGAGGAGGCGGCAGAGGAGGCTCATAAGCCGGACGACTCGCCTGTGGGACAGTGGATTGGCCGGGCCGCGCAGATTTACGGCTCTCTGAAAAGGCGGACGTCTGAACAGGCCTGGAAAGAACTTTTTGAGGATGATTTATGCCAGGCTCTGGATACGGCCGACGAGGTCAGGGAGAAATTCCTGGTCTTTTTGATGAGTCATTTTCGCTTCCCGCAGCAGATCTGGCGTCTGTTCGATCAGGAGTTTTTTATTTTGGAGCAGCGCAGCCAGCTGATGGAAAAATTTCCGCCGGATTTTATCAATTATGTCTGCTTTGAAATCCAGAACGGCGGCTTCATTGATTTTACCCTGTTTGACGGACCGGACGAGGGGCCTTATGACAGTTATATCAGTTTGTATCTCCAGCTGAAGCGCCAGGTGGACATGCTGGGCGGGGAGAACGGCCAGGAGGCGCAGGAGGAAGGCGCAGAGAAGCAGGCCTGGGATTTCCTTGAGCAGCTGGACGAGATGGAGGTCTGGCATCCTTTTGCCGAGGTGGAACGGCTGCGGTTATATATCCGCCGCGGCGACCGGGAAAGAGCGGCAGAACGGCTGGAATTTCTGCTGGCGCTGGAAGTGGTCAATCCTTACGTGACCCTTCAGTGCGGGGCGGCCCTGGAGTATCTGAACAGAAAAGCAGAGGCCCAAAAGCTCTATGAGGGACTTCTGGAACGGCAGCCGGATAATTATCCCGCCGGTGTGGGGCTGGTGCGCTGTCAGCTGGCTCATGGGGAGTTTGCTGCGGCCAAGGAGCGCGCCATGGATCTTCTGGATATCAGCAAGAACGATCCGGAGGTGCTGGACTGTATGCATCAGGCCAACGCACATTTGATTCCTGAGATGGAAAAGGCGCTGGAGGAGAATCCGGACGACTGGTCCGGGCGCATTGAGCTGTGCTGGTGTTATTTCCAGGAGGAAAGAGGAGAGGACTGCATCGCTCTGCTGGAGGGACGGGACACTGCCGGAGCGGACATGCTTGACTACTGCAATATCCTGAGCCGCACTTATCTGCTTCAGAGGGAATATGCGAAGGCGCTGCCTGTATTTGAAAAATGGCAGAAAATGATGGAAGAGCTTCCCGACAGTGAAGAGCCGGAGCTGCGCAAGAAAAAGAAAAGGCTGGGTTATACATATTATGCCATAGCCTACTGCCTGCAGGAAACCGAAAGAGGCGAGGAGGCGATAGCCTATTATGAGGGGGCCATTGCCCGGGAAAAGGACGAGGATATGCTCCAGTCCTACATGATGGCGCTGGCGCAGCTTCTGTGCCGGCTGGAACGTTATGAAGAGAGCGCAGATGCCTGCGATCGTCTGATTGATCGCAACGAGCGCTATGTGCCGGCCTATGTATGCAGGCAGGAGTGCTATTACCATATGCGCCGGGCGCAGGCGGTGGTGGACGAGTACCACCGGATCATGGAGATGTATCGGGATTACCTGCCGCCTTACCTGATGGCGGCCAAGGTGTTTTTCTTCTACCGGCAGTATAAAGACTCCATGGATGTGATCGAGGCAGCCAGAAAGCAGGGATTGACCTCGCCGGAGCTGGATTTCTTTGAGGCAAGAAACCTTCGCTATCTGGCGGAGAAGCGGGAGGATCTGGAACGGCCCAAGGAGCTGTGCCGCCAGGTTATCGATTGGCTACATGAGCACAGAAACGAGGAGCCGGAGCGGCAGCCTGGCGAGGAGGAAATCGAAGAGGCTGAGGTCTGGAAGGAACTGGTCTTTTGCTATATGGACGAGCGAAGCTGGGCGGAGGCGGGAGCTATTGTGACGGAGGCTCTGCGTCTGTTTCCGGGCGAGGACGGTCTGCGCTATGCCAAGGCGGGCATTTTAAAGGGAGAGGGAAAGTTTAAGGAGGCTGAGGATATTTATCGTCAGCTGGCGGCAGATCAGCCGGACAATACGGTAATTCTGGGGCAGTTGGCCGACTGCCTGGAGAAAAGCGGAAAGCAGGGAGAACTGGAGAATCTCTACAAGAAGATTCTGGAGCACGATTCGGGCGACGTCCGCGCTCTGTCCAGGCTGATGCGGATCTATCAGGAGCGAATGAACGAGCTGCGGGATATGACCTGGTTTCACCGGGCGCTGGAGCTGGCCAACCGGATGGTAAAGCTGCGGCCGGAGGCCTATTATTATATCGAGAGAGGACTTCTGTTAAGCGACGTATACCGCCTCGACGAGGCGCTGGAGGATTACCATAAGGCTATGGAGCAGGAGCCGGACAACATGTATGCTCACAATAACGCCGGTGTGGATTACCAGCACCTGGAACAGTATCAGGAGGCGGAGAAGGAATACGACCAGGCTATAGCTTTGCTTTCGGAAGAGGACAAGAGCATCCTTCCCTGGAAGAATAAAATGATTCTGCGGATGATTCAGGGGCGTTATGAGGAGGCCCTGCAATGTCTGGCGGAAAATGAAAAGCTTTTCCCCGGGCGGCCCTCTTTTTATATGGACCGGGCAGAGATCCTGGAGCGGATGGGACGCTTTGACGAGGCGATCGAGGTTTACAGGAGATATCTGGCGGAAAAGGAGCCGGGTTCCAGGCAGGCGCAGACAAAGATTGCCATGGCTTATGCACTCAAAGGCGATCTGCGGGAGGCTTCCAAAAGATATAAGCGGCTGTTAAAGGAGCATCCGGGAGATCGCTGGATTGAGAGTCAGTACGTGGAATATCTGATGGAGGTTGCCAGAGATTTCAAAACGGCTTATAATATATTGAAAAAGCAGCTCCAGGGCGGAGGAGACGGCAGGGAAACGATAAAGACTCTGACGGATATGGTGCAGGTCTGCTTCTTTTTGGGGAGGCAGGAGGAAAAGCAGCAGTATTACGAGCGGGCCTGCAAGGTTCTCGCAAGGCTGCCCAGAGGAGAGGAGAGCTACGCGGGGCTGGCAGCCACGGCGCCCGCCTACCTCTATCATCTGGGAGAGCTGTATCTGTACGGCGGATATCCGGCGCAGGCAGAGGCGTGCTTTATGCGAATGATAAAAAGTCATCGCTGTGATTTCTGCCATTATGGAGGCTGCTACGAGGCCTATCTGGGTATGGGAATACTGCGGATGTATCAGCGCCGCTTCGATGAAGCGGAAGAATATTTCAGACGCTGTCTGCAAGCTTACCCTTATTGCAGCCAGGCCAGATATTATTTGAACATCAGAAGGAAATGGTAGAATATGATTATTGGAATTGACTTGGGAACTACCAACAGTCTGGCGGCGTATTTTACGCCGGAAGGCCCTCGCCTGATTCCCAACCGTCTTGGCAAAAAGCTGACGCCGTCGGTGGTAAGCATCGACGAGGAGGGACAGATCTATGTAGGAGAGACCGCCGAGGAACGGATGCGTCTGTATCCTGACAGCGCGGCATCCGTATTTAAGAGGAGTATGGGCAGCGACAAGGAGTTTCTCTTAAGCGGCAAGGCTTACCGTGCGGAGGAGCTTTCGTCCTTCGTTCTGCGTTCCTTAAAGGAGGACGCGGAGCATTATCTGGGGGAGCCGGTCACCGAGGCTGTGATCAGCGTTCCTGCCTATTTTAACGATGCCAGACGGCGGGCCACCAAGAGGGCCGGAGAACTGGCGGGACTTACGGTGGAGAGAATTGTCAGCGAGCCTACGGCGGCGGCTATTGCCTACGGGCTTTATCAGGAAAATAAAAACACGCGCTTTCTGGTCTTTGACCTGGGCGGCGGTACTTTCGACGTATCAATTCTGGAGCTCTTTGAGAATATTCTGGAGGTTCGGGCTGTAGCGGGCGACAATTTCCTGGGAGGAGAGGATTTCACCGAGGCGCTGCTGCGTCTTTTCTGTGAGAAACAGAAGATCGATCCCTTATCCCTTTCCCAGAAGGAGGCGGAGAGGCTGCATTATCAGGCGGAGGAGTGCAAGAGGAGCTTTTCCCAGTCCAATGTCTGCACCTTTACCTTCAGCTGGAACGGAAAAACATATGAGCAGCAGATCAGCGCGCCGGAGTACGAGGCCGCATGTGAGGAGCTGTTGGAGAGAATCCGCCGGCCGATTAAGCGGAGCCTGAGCGATGCCGGAATTCGTTTGAATGAGATTGACAAGGTGGTCATGGTAGGAGGAGCTACCAAGATGCCGATGATCCGCCACTTTGTGGCCAAGCTGTTTCGCCGCCTGCCGGATGCCTCGGTAAACCCGGACGAGGCGGTGGCTCTGGGAGCGGCTATTCAGGCGGCCATGAAGGAGAGAAACGAGGCGATTCGAGAGGTGATACTGACCGACGTCTGTCCCTTTACTCTGGGCACCGAGGTGGTGCGGGAGGTGGAGGAGGGCCGTTTTGAGGGCGGCCACTATTGCCCTATTATCGAGAGAAATACGGTGATTCCGGCCAGCCGCACAGAGCGGCTTTACACGATACGGGACAATCAAACCCGTATCCGGGTTCATATCCTGCAGGGAGAGAGCCGGTTTGCGGGGAATAATCTGTCTCTGGGAGAGATTGAGATCGAGATTCCCAAGGCTAAGGCCGGCGAGGAGCCGGTGGACGTGACCTATACCTACGATATCAATTCCATCCTGGAGGTGGAGGTCCGGGTGGTCTCCACCGGCAAGACCGTGCGCCAGGTCATCAAAGGACAGTATACGCAGATGACGGACGAAGAGATCGAGCAGCGGCTGAAGGATCTTTCTTACTTAAAGATTCATCCCAGGGATCAGGAAGAGAATCGTCTCCTTCTTCTGCGGGGGGAGAGGCTCTACGAGGAAAGCGTGGGTAATCGCCGGGTGCTTCTGGAGCAGGAGCTCAGTCTTTTTGAGCAGGCTCTGGACAGTCACGACGAGGCACGTATCGGACAGGCCAGGGAAAGGCTGAAATCTTTCCTGGAAAAGCTGGACGAAACGTAAAACTATAAAACTGTAAAAAGACGGCATCCCGCCGGGTCTATCGGACCTTTGGAGGGATGCCGTTTTTGAGAAGCCGCTTGAAGGAGATTGCAAACATAGTCACCGTGGTGCATACTGCAATCAGATCGGCCACAGGTTCTGCCAGAAAGACTGCCAGGGTCTTGGCGTCGTTTCCGTTAAAGAACAGGGGCAGGATGAAGATAAGCGGAATCAGCAGAAATACCTTGCGCAGCAGCGCCAGAAACACGGACGCTTTGGCGTTTCCGAGGGCAATAAAGGTCTGCTGGCAGGCAATCTGGGCGCCGAAGACCAGAGAAGTAGCCATATAAATGCGCATAACCCTGGCGGCATAGCTGCCAAGCTGTTCCTGATCGGTAAAGATGGAGACGAATACCTGGGGCGCAAACTCGGCGATTGCCCACAGGAGGGTGGAGTAGGTGAGCGCGCAGACCAGCGTCAGCTGAAAGGCTTTTTTGACGCGGTCTAACTGCCCCGCTCCATAATTGTAGCTGACAATAGGCTGCGCGCCCTGAGTCAGTCCCTGCAGAGGCAGCATGGAGAACTGCATCACACTGGAGAGGATGGTCATGGCTCCCACGGCCAGATCTCCGCCGTATTTTTGCAGGGAGACATTAAAGCAGACCGTGATAATGCTCTCGGTAAACTGCATGATAAAGGGTGAAACGCCCAGAGCCAGGCAGGGCAGCAGGATATCGGCCCGCAGACGCAGATTGCAGGCGCGGATGCGCAGAAAGCTTCTGCGGGAGCACAGGAAAAGCACTACCCAGGCAGAAGAGATGGCCTGTGAAATAATGGTGGCCAGAGCCGCTCCTTTTACGCCCATGGCGGGAAAACCCAGATAGCCAAAGATCATAATCGGGTCCAGAACAATATTGCATACGGCGCCGATCAGTACGGAGAACATACTGGTACGGGCATAGCCCTGCGCGCTGATAAAGGCGTTCAGTCCCAGGGCCAGCTGTACGAAAATAGTACCGCAGGCATAGATGTTCATGTAATCGAGGGCATAGCCGATGGTATTTTCACTGGCGCCGAAGGCCATTAACAGAGGCCGGCCAAATAAAAGCAGTACGGCGGTGAGGATAACTGCCACAATAATCAGCATTACAGTACAGCCGCCCAGAATCTGCTCGGCCACATCCCTGCGCTGCCGGCCCATCATGATGGAGGCGCGGGGGGCCCCGCCCATGCTTACCAGGGCGGCAAAGGCTGAAACGCACATGATCAGAGGCATGGTGACGCCGACGCCGGTGAGGGCCAGGTCGCCGATTCCTTCGATATGACCGATATACATCCGGTCTACCATGTTATAAAGAACGTTGATAATCTGAGCGGTAATGGCCGGAGCGGCCAGAGAAAGCAGAAGCTTTGGAATACTGCCGGTACCAAGGCGGGTTTCCTGCGCAGAACGGTCCGAGGAGACGGGATTTTCCGTATGATTTTCTGATTCAATTGCTGCCATAAGATATCGTTCCCCTTTCTTAAATTGTTGTATATAGCTGCAGTTTTTTAAGTGCAAATCCTATATTTCAACGGAATAATATAGAAGGAAAAGTCCGGTTTGTCAAGGTAAAATGGAACTGCGCCAAAAAAATTGAAGGATTATGGTAAAATTGTAATGCAAAAACAACTTGAAAAAAATGATAAATTATGCTATAGTCTATTCACGGCATAGGGACAATAAATTTCAACATGGCTGACTCAAAGGCGAGTTCCCGAGAGGGTAGCCATTTTTTGTTTGTTTTGAGATTTAATTCAATAAAGCGGCAAATTATTGAAAGCCTGCTCCCGCGCAAGAACTGTACCAGGCGTGCAGACAGCCGCCGGGGCGGTGACTATGTTTACAGACCTGAGACGAGGGAGAGGTTTTGAATGAAATCCGCCAAAGCACGCAAATCCTATCTGAAGGATTTTAAGAAAGATAAAGATGGCAAATATGTATATCAGGGCGATTGGTACCGGTATCAATACGGGCAGATGAGCAGGCAGGGATTGCTTGCGCGGCTCTGGGGTATGTGCGCTGTCCTCGTCTGTACTGCCGTGGCTGCGGGCTGTGTGCCGGCTGCCGGTATGGACGAATATTTCTACGTGCTGCTGCCCTACGCGGTTTCGGTCGTGTCCGGTATCAGTGTTTGCTGGTCTCTGGGCCGCCTCACAGCCGGTGGAGAGAAGATTCGCAGCTATGTCTACGAGACATCCTGCAGCAAGATTCCCTTTCGATCGGCAGTGGCGGCTGTTTTTGCGGGCATTACCGTTTTGGGAGAGCTTCTTTTTCTGATTCTTCATCATTTTGAGGGGATGGACGGCTGGGTCGTACTGTTTCTCATTCTGGAGGTGGCAAGCTGCATATCGGCTTTTCAGATCCATAGAATCTCATCCCGCATTCAGTGGACTCTCTGCTGAACCTCTGAGCCTGCTGTCCTTTCGTTGAACCCGGGCATTGCCCGTTAAAGAGTTCAAATAATATTAAATAAGAGGAGGAAAATATGAAGAGTACAAAGAAAATCTTTGCCCTGCTTCTGACGCTGTGCATGTGCATCGGCCTTCTGTCTGCCTGCAGCGGCGGTACGGACAGTACCACTGCGGCTGCTACTGAGGGCGCAGCTGGTGAGACCAGCGGCGAGAGCGCTGCCGAGACGGCAGGAGCAGACACGGAATCTGGCTCCGACACTCTGGTTGCATCCAAGAACCACTTCGAGGGCAGATTCTCTCCGTTCTTTGCTGCAAGTGCTGAGGACCAGGATATCGTCGAGATGACGCAGATCGGCCTTCTGACCACCGACCGCGTGGGCGCTGTTGTTGAGAACGGCATCGAGGGCGAGACCATTTCCTACAACGGCACCGACTACACCTATTACGGACCGGCGGATGTGGTTATCACCGAGAACGAGGACGGCACTGTGTACTATGACTTCACCCTGCGTGATGATCTGGTGTTCTCCGATGGCACCCCCATCGACATCGATGATGTGATCTTCAGCATGTACGTGCTGTGCGATCCCACCTATGATGG
>CALWLM010000014.1 GCA_944381515.1 uncultured Lachnospiraceae bacterium
GGAATGATCGACCTGAACAATGCGGTGGGCTATGTTTCCATCGGCCTGATTGCGATCCTTCTGTGCGTTTCCGTTTTCCTGATTCACAATGCCATCTCCATGGCCATATCAGCCAGACGGGATGAGATCCGGATCATGCGCCTGGTGGGAGCCACCAAGTCCTTTATCCGTACGCCCTTTCTGGTGGAGGGCCTGCTGATCGGCCTCTTTGGAGCCGCTATCCCGCTGATCATTATCCTTTTCCTGTATGGACGGGTTATCGGCTATATGGCGGACAATATGTCGGTTCTGTTTGGTTTTTTGGCCTTCCTGCCCATTCAGGATATTATGAAAGTGCTGGTGCCGGTGGCGGCGGCTCTGGGCGTAGGCATCGGTCTGCTGGGCAGCGCCACATCGGTGCGCCGCCATCTGAAGGTGTGAGCATATGGGCGGCAGAAGGAAAATCGGACTGCTGTGCGCAGTCCTGGCGTTGGCGTTGGGAGTATCTGGTCTTGCTCAGCCGCAGCTTGCGCAGGCAGCCAGAGATGAGGAGACGGATATCTCGCAGGAGCTTCAGGGAGCGAAGGAAAGTCTGTCCGATGCGCAAAATGAGGTCGATGAGATCGAGGAAGGAATGAAGTCGGCGGAGGAACGGCTGGAGAGTCTGGAGAGCGAGAGAGACGATCTTCTTTCCTATATAGAGAAGCTGGACCAAAATCTGACGGAGGTCCAGGATACCATTGACAGCCTGGAGGCTTCCATGGAGGTCAAGCAGGAGGAGATTGCCGCCACGCAGGAGAAGCTTGCCCAGGCACAGGCCGACGAGAGAGAGCAGTACGAGGCGATGAAGCTGCGCATCCAGTATATGTATGAGAATGGAAGCATGCAGTTTTTGGAACTGCTGTTTCGTTCCGAGAGTCTGACACAGCTTCTGAACCGGTCGGAATATATTACTACCCTGGTGGAGTATGACCGGGATATGCTGAAGGAATATCAGCAGACCTGCCAGGAGATCCAGGATATCCAGGCCGCTCTGGAAGAGGAGTACAGCCAGATGGAGGAGCTTCAGGCAGCCAACGAGGCGAGCCGAAAGGAGCTGGAGGCGCTGATGGAGGCCAAAAATGAGGAACTGGATGATTACTCCCAGCAGATCGACGGAGCAGAAGAGCAGGTGGATCGTTTTGCCCAGGCTCTTGAGGAGCAGGAAGCGCTGATTGAGCAGATAGAAGCGGAGATCCGCCGTCAGGAGGAGGAAGCGGCCCGCAAAGAGGAGGAGACGGAAGCCGGGGATTCCGAGAATGGAGACAATTCGCAGGATGGCGGAGAAAACGGCTCGGAAAACGGCTCGGAAAACGGGTCCGGAGAAGGCTCCGATAACGGCTCCGATACAGGAGAAGGCTCCGGTTCGGGAGGCGGCTCCGGCAGTACCGGTTTTATCTGGCCGATACCGGACAGCACCCGGATTACCTCGGAGTTTGGCGAGAGGGAGGCTCCCTTGGAGGGCGTGTCCAATTTCCACAAGGGAGTTGACGTGGGCGCCCCCACGGGTACCAAGATCTATGCGGCGGCGGCTGGAGAGGTGGTTATCTCCCAGTACAATTATTCGGCCGGCAATTATATTATGATTAATCATGGAAACGGCGTGTATACCGTATACATGCACTGCTCCAAGCTGCTGGTCTCCGTGGGAGACCATGTGGAACAGGGGGATAATATCGGTCTGGTGGGTTCCACCGGCTATTCCACAGGGCCTCATCTGCACTTTGGCGTGCGGATCAATGGAGAATATCGGAATCCTTTGGATTATGTGTCGGTCCCTTAAGGGAAACGGAGTGTGATAAAGCATATGATGGATCATTATGAATACGATGATTACGGCGACTATTATCCTTACGGAAAAAAGAAAAATGGCTTCGGCCGGGGCGTGATTACCGGTGTGCTGGGTACGCTGGTGGCCGTATTTCTGGCGGCAGCGGTGATTATTGCCGTCCGGGGAATCGACCAGGCGGGAGCGGCCGCAGCCGGCGGGCAGGGCGCTCCCAAGGGCGGCGCAGGCAGCGCGGCTGCCGGGGAAGCGTCGGGTCTGGCGAAAGTCACCGATAAGCTGGAAGAGATTCAAGGGTATATCGACAGCAATTATCTGTTTGATTACGATGAGTCGGATTTGGCCGACGGGGCTTACCTGGGAATGGTCTATGGCCTGGGAGACCCCTACAGCTATTATTATAATGAAGAGGAATATGCCGCTCTGGAGGAGAGCTACAGCGGTGAATACTGCGGCATCGGCATACTGGTGAGTCAGGATGCCCAGACCGGTGAGATATCTATTCTGCGGGTTTTTGACGGGACGGCCATGGAGGCAGGACTAAAGAGCGGGGATATCCTGTATCAGGTGGATGGAGTGCTGACCAGCGAGGCCAGTCTGGACGAGGTGGCCGATCAGATTGCCGGTGAAGAAGGCACTGTGGTGGATATTGAGGTTTTCCGCCCTTCCAGCGGAGAATATCTGCAGATGACAGTGGAACGCCGGCAGCTGGAGAGTCAGAATGTAGAGTATGAGATGCTCAATTCGGAAGTGGGTTATATCCTGCTGTACCAGTTTGAGGGAAAGGCTGCGGAGCAGTTAAAGGGGGCCATGGACGATCTGGAGAGCCAGGGGATGCAGGCTCTGGTTCTGGATTTGCGGGATAATCCCGGCGGAGATCTGGGTGTGCTTTTGGAGATTGCCGACATGTTTTTGCCGGAGGGCGTGGTGCTGACCATGGAAAATGCGGCGGGCTACACCCATTCCTACTATTCCAGCGAGGGAGAGTTTGGCAAGCCTCTGGTTGTTCTGGTCAATGAAAATTCCGCCAGCGCGGCCGAGGCCCTCAGCGGAGCGATTCAGGATCGGGAAGAGGGAATTCTGGTAGGCACGCAGACCTTCGGCAAGGGGATCGTGCAGACCCTGTTTCCGTTAAGCGATGGAGACACGGCTGTCAAGCTGACCACGGATCGCTACTACACGCCGGGCGGCACCTGCATTCACGGCACCGGAATTACGCCGGATGTGACAGTGGAGCTGACGGAGGGCGAAGGAGACAGCCAGCTGGAGGCGGCGCTGCAGGAGGCAGAGAGGCTGCTACAGGATGGTTTAAACTGAATGCCGCATTACAGTTACAGTAAGCGGCGCGGGAATAAATGGCACGGGAGTATTTAAGCTTCCGTGCTTTTTATGTGCCGGAGGAGAGTTTTAATATGGCCGATGGGAGGAAGGGTTCTTTACCGTATTTTAACGAGGGGCCGATTTTGCTTTAATAATCAGCTGATAGAATCGCGGTGTTCTAAATAAAGATAGGAGAAAGCAAAAATGAAAAGACTAATTGCAATGGGACTCACTATGCTGCTTTTGATGGGTCTGACGGCCTGTTCCTCCGGGACTTCATCCACAGAATCTAATACAGAGGGAACGGTCTCTGTTTCAGAAAAAAATGAATTGGTCATGGCTCTGAGCGTAGACCCGGATGGACTGGACCCGCAGAGAACAACGGCGGCCAGTACCTTTCAGATTACCAACAACATCTATGAACCCCTGCTGACTGTCACGCCTGAGGGCGAACTGACCTCTGCGCTGGCGGATTCCTGGACTGTCAGCGAGGACGGCCTGACCATTACCTTTACCCTCCGCGCAGACGCCCAGTTTTCCAACGGCAATCCCTGCGACGCCGATGCGGTTGTGGCCTCTTTTGAACGGCTGAAGGCTGAGGACAGCCCGCGGGCGGGAGATTATGCCAATATCATTTCGATGGAGGCGGTCGATGCGCAGACGGTTGTTTTCACCATGGGAACGCTGGATGTTGCAGCCCTCTCTTCCTTTGCTTACCCCTGGGCGGCGATTGTGGACGTAACGGTGGCCGATACGCTGACCAATCAGCCTGTGGGAACCGGCCCCTATGTGCTGGAACAGTGGATTCCTCAGCAGTCGCTGACCCTGACCCGCAATGAGACCTATCCCGGAACGGTCAATATTGAAACGGTGGAATTTCGGATGATGCCGGACGCCGCTTCGCAGATATCCGCTTTCCAGAACGGCGAACTGGATATCATCACAGTCTCCGGCGATCAGGTAGGCGCTTTTGAAAATAATCCGGACTACAAGGTGATCCAGGCTCCGGCCAATTCCCTGCAGCTGATGGCGATGAATCTGGATAATGAGGCTCTCTCAGATGTCCGGGTGCGCCAGGCAATCAATTACGCAGTCGATAAGGACGCCCTGATTGAGACGGTCTGGTGGGGATACGGACAGAAGATCGGCTCCCACTATCCGACGGTATTAAAAGAGTATGTGGATCACAGTGAGGATTACACCTACGATCCGGATCGCGCCAGAGAGCTGCTGGCTGAGGCAGGCTATAGCGACGGACTGACCCTGCAGATGTATCTGCCGCAGAACTATACGGCCTATGTCAACGCCGGTCAGGTCATCGCAGACCAGCTGGAGCAGGTGGGCATCCACTGTGAGATCACTATTGTGGAATGGGCCACATGGCTGAGCGACGTCTATACAAACCGTCAGTATGACCTTACGGTCGTGGGACATACGGGAAGACTGGACCCTTACGTTCTGTTAGCCCGTTACGATACGGAAAGCGGCGAAAACTACTTCAACTACAGTAATCCCGAAGTTGACCAGCTGTTAGCCGATTACCAGTCCGAGCAGGACGAGGCGGCGCGGACCGAGATGGTTCAGAGAATCCAGGAAATCCTGGCGGAAGAAGTTCCGGCTCTGTATATCCAGGACCCCATCTCCCTGTACGTCACCCAGAGCGATGTGGAAGGCTTTGTAACCTATCCCATTGATATTTATGAAATGAAGAACGTTTCCTTTGCTTCGTAAGTGTTCCGTAAGAGTTTCCCTGGCCTGAGCCATGCGGTTCAGGCCTCTTCATTTATCCGATTTCGTGTATGTCCCGCCTGGCGGGTAGAAAGGAAAGAATTTCATGCTGAAAATATTGGGAAAACGTCTGGTCAGTTCCCTGGCGGTTCTGTTTGTTGTTTCCCTGATAACGTTTTTTATTCTCAAATGGATTCCCGGCGACCCGGCTCAGCTGATTTTGGGAACGGAAGCTTCGCAGGAAAGCCTGGAGGCGCTGCGGGAATCCATGGGATTAAATCAGCCGTGGCTCACCCAGTACGGCAACTGGCTGGTTAACCTGTTCCGGGGCGACTGGGGTTCCTCCTATATTTATGGGGAAAGCGTGCGTACGCTGATTTTGCAGCGTCTGCCGGTTACCTTTTCCATAACGATTTTCTCTATGCTGATTGCGGTGCCGGTTGCCGCGCTGATCGGCATTTTGTCCGCCCTGTTTAAGGACAGTCCCATCGATGTTTTTTCCCGGTCGATCATGCAGCTGGGAACGGCGATTCCCTCCTTCTGGCTGGGGATGATTTTTATGATTATTTTTGCCGCAAATCTGCAATGGTTCCCGGTAACGGGCTATGTCCCTCCTTCGGACGGCTTTTTGCCCTTCCTACACAGCATCGCCCTGCCCTCTATCGTTCTTGCAATCGGGGAACTGGGCATTCTGATCCGCCTTTTCCGTTCCTCCATGCTTACGGCTCTGGAGCAGGATTTCATGCAGAGCGCTCAGGTCAAGGGGCTTTCGCGGGCAACCGCCATTGTAAAATACGCCCTTCGCAGCGCGGTTATTGCGCCGATCACCGTTATCGGAAATCAGACGGCGAAGCTGTTTGGCGGTACGGTGATTATTGAGACGATTTTTGCTCTTCCGGGGATTGGAAGACTGCTTCTGACCTCGGTGGAACAAAGAGACATTGAACTGTTGCAGGGAATCGTCCTGTTTATCACTTTTATGGTGGTCTTTATTAATCTGATTACCGATCTGCTGGTGGCAGCGGCCAATCCGCTGATTCGTATGGAAACAGGAGGAAAAGATTGAATATGAAAAGTAAGAAAATACAATTTTCCGTTATCCTGGGCATGGTTCTGATCGCCATCATTCTGATTCTGTGCCTGGTCTCCTTTTTCTGGCTCCCCTATGACCCGGACCGGATGGATACGGCCAACCGCTTTTCCCTGCCCACGGGGGCTCAGCTTTTGGGTACGGATCAGTTTGGCAGGGATGTGCTCAGCCGGATTATGGTGGCCTCCCGCTCCGCCCTGCTGGTGGGACTGTGCTCAGTGAGCGTCGGAGCCCTGATCGGCCTGGTGGTCGGAGCGGTTGCCGCAATGTCCGGGCCGCGGCTGCAGTCGCTGATCATGCGTGTGATCGACGGTTTTATGGCCTTTCCTGGAATCCTTCTGGCGATGATGCTGGTGGCCGTCCTGGGGAAAGGGCAGATCAATGCGGTGATCGCCATTGGGATTTTTATGATTCCCTCCTTCTCCCGCCTCGTCTACTCGATGATATTGGAAAATAAAACCCGGCTGCATATCAAGGCGGCCCGCAGCTATGGCTGCGGCTCCGTGCGAATCGTGATCAGCCATATTT
>CALWLM010000015.1 GCA_944381515.1 uncultured Lachnospiraceae bacterium
GATTATTCCTCGCCGAAGCCGCTGTCGATCAGAGCGACCAGCTCGTCTACAGCCTTTACCTCATCCTCGCCCTCGGCAGTCAGGGAAACCTCGGTGCCTTTGCTTAAGGCCAGGGTCAGAAGCATCAGGATAGACTTAGCGTCGGCAGACTTGCCAGTCTTTAAGTTCTTGATGGTGATCTTGGAGCTGTAGCCCTTGGTGGCAGCTACAAACACGGAAGCGGGACGGGCATGGAGGCCAGTCTTATTGACGATGGTGGTTGTTTTCTCGTACATAGAAGTTACCTTGCCTTTCTTTCAACGATATGCAGCCGAAAAAGCTTGCTGTTATCAGTTTAGCATATTATGGCGGTCCATTCAAGTGTCAAAGAGAAAGAAAGATAAACTTTTTTTATACACTTTACTTTTGGACAACGAAATAGTAGAATAAAAAAGAGACAAGAAGAAAGGCGAAAAAGATGGACATCCGACTGATTGCGACGGACATGGACGGTACACTGCTGGATAATGAGAAGAATGTAAGCGACCGCAGCCGCAGAGCGCTGACGCTGGCTGCCGAGAGGGGAATAGAGATTGTTCCCGCCACCGGGCGCATGCTTGATATGGTGCCGGAGGAGGTCCTTTCCTTCCCTTTTGTGCGGTATGCCGTTGTATCCAACGGCAGTCTGGTGCAGAATGTCCGGACCGGAGAGAAGGTTTTCTGCGCGGAGATTCCCTGCGAGGAGGCTGTGCAGATCTGCCGGCAGATGGCCAGTTATGGCACAATGTTTGACTGCTGCATAGACGGGCGCAGTTATCTGGAGAGAGAGTACCTTGAGCGAATGGAGGAGTTTTTCATTGGACCCCGCCGTTTTATCGGGCCGATGCGGGCTGTGCGCAACGCGGTCGATGACCTGCCGGAGTTTATCCGGGAAAAGGGTCAGGGCGTGCAGAAGCTCCAGATGATGTTTAAGGACCCGGAGCTTAGGGCGAAGGCGATGCGGGAGATTCGGGAGGCATTTCCCGATGTTCTGGTGACCAGTTCGGTAGACCGTAATCTGGAAATCAATGCCGGAGAAGCGAACAAGGGCAATGCTCTGCGCCGTCTCTGCGCTGTTCTTGATATTCCAATGGAGCAGACGATAGCTTTTGGAGATGGCAGCAACGATGTGACGATGCTTTCAATGGCGGGCATAGGAGTTGCCATGGGAAATGCCTGCGAGGAAGCAAGGGCCGCAGCGGATAGGATTACCGGAACCAATACAGCGGATGGAGTCGCTTCTTTTCTCGAAGAATATGTATTATAAGGCGAGTGCTCTTATGATAGAAAAGGAAAGACAAACAATTATTGGAGGGTATTGATGATGAAGACGATCAATGTAAAACGCACCGCGTCCAAGGGTGTTGTCATGGGCAAGGCCTATGTGGTGACACGCCCGGATCTGTCGGCAGACCGTTCGGCGATCTCTGACAGTGCAGTGGAGGCCGAGGTCTCCCGCTACGAGGCGGCCATTGAGGCGGCCAAGGCAGATCTGGCTGTTTTGGCTGAGAGCAATGCCATCTTCGGCGCCCACCTGGAACTGGTGCAGGATCCTACGCTTTATGACGGCGTCATCGAAAAGATCCGCGATGAGAAGAAGAACGCAGAGCTGGCTCTGGAGGAGACGGTGGATATGTTTGCCGCCATCTTTGCCGGAATGGATGACGAGTATATGCGCGAGCGCGGCGCCGACATGAAGGATGTGGGCAAGCGTCTGATGTGCAAGTTAAAAGGTGTGGAGGACAATGCTCTGGGCAATATCCATGAGAAGGTGATCGTGGTAGCCAGAGATCTGGCGCCCTCCGATACGGCTGTGATGAACCTGGATTATGTATTGGGCTTTATCACCCAGGAAGGCGGCGTTACCAGCCACGTGTCCATCATGGCGCGCAATCTGGGCCTGCCGGCTCTGGTAGGCGTGGAGGGCATTCTGGATGAGGTGGCCAGCGGCGACTATATTGCCATGGATGCCAAGAACGGCACGATTATTGTAAATCCTGACGAGGAGACCCAGACTGAGTATACGGCCAAGATGGAGGCGTTCATCCAGAGAGAGAAGGAGCTGGCTGAAATCAGCCTGCTGCCGGCCGAGACCAAGGACGGCAAGACTGTGGAACTGTTTGCCAATGTGGGCAATATCGAGGACATCAAGAATGCTCTGCCCCATCATATCGATGGCATCGGCCTGTTCCGTACGGAATTTTTGTACATGGAGAACGACCACTTCCCTACTGAGGAGGAGCAGTTTGCCGTATACAAGGAGGCTGCGGAGCTTCTGGAAGGTAAGGAAGTGATTATCCGTACGCTGGATATCGGCGGCGATAAGGAGCTGTCCTACTTTGATTTTGGACAGGAGGAGAATCCTTTCCTTGGTTATCGCGCGATTCGTATCTGCCTGGATAAGGAAGAGGTGTTTAAGACCCAGCTGCGCGCTCTGCTGCGCGCCAGCGCTTACGGCAATATCCGTATTATGTACCCGATGATCATTTCCGTGGAGGAGCTGGATCGGGCCAACGAGCTGCTGGAAATCTGCAAGAGCGAGCTGCGTGCGGAAGGAAAGGCCTTCAATGAGGATATCGTGGTAGGCATGATGATCGAGACCCCTGCCAGCGTGGTCTGCGCAGAGGAGTTTGCCAGCAAGGTAGGCTTCTTCAGCATCGGCACCAACGATCTGACTCAGTATACTCTGGCGGTGGACCGCGGCAACAAGAAGATTTCCAACATGTACAATTCCTTCCATCCCGCTGTGCTGCGCAACATCAAGCGTACCATTGACGCCGGCCATGGCGCGGGCATTAAGGTAGGCATGTGCGGCGAATTCGCCAGCGATCCCAGAGCTCTTAAGATTCTTCTGGGCTTTGGTCTGGATGAATTCAGCATGTCGGCGGGGGCTGTCTCTGAGGTTAAGGCGGAGCTGAGAAATTCCACCTACTCCGAGGCTAAGGAACTGGCGGACAAGGTGGCCAAATGTGCCTATATCCGTGATATCGAGGCTCTTTTGAACGAGTAAACAGCTGTAAAATAAATCTGCGTTACAGGGCAGATGGGACAGGGCTGCTGCGAGGGCATTTCGCTTTCGGGCAGCCCTTTTTATTTCATGGGAAACTGTGTTCCTATGAAATAAAAAACGTTCCGCGAGGATCGCGCTGTTCTATTTTAGCATATTATTTCGCTGTGACTTGCAAAATGTGGATGAATAACCCATCTTATTCCGGCAAGACTAATAGCGAGGTGATAATCGTGAAGAAGAACCAATTTACCAGAATGCTGCAAAATAAAACCGTTCTTGCAGCATTGCTCATAGTATTAATGGCGGGAACTGCTGTTGCCGGGATTATGGCGGTGCGCAGAAGTGATTCGGGGGATGGCGGGGATGGCCAGTCCGGCTATGCATTTGAAACCCAGGATGACTCCGGCAATGAGCAGCTGGCTGTGCCGTCGCAGCCGGAGACCGAAGAAGAGACAGAGGAAGAGACCAGGCGGGAGCAGCTCAGAGAAACGCAAGAGGAAAACGAGGGAAAACCGGTGCAGTCCGGTGATGTAGACGCTGTTTTGGAGAACGAGAATGAAGATGCCCTGGGAACCCTGACGGACGAAATGGATGAGGATGCAGGCGAATTGCTGGAGGAAACGCTGGTGGACGATGGTGACGCTGTGGTGTATGAGCCGGAGACAGAGGCGGATGATCAGGCGGTGGATGCAGCCGGGACAGCCCTGAATTTTCAGGCCGGGAGTACCATCAGCTGGCCGGTGGAGGGGAATGTAATCCTGGACTACAGTATGGACAGCACCATTTATTTCCCAACTCTCGCACAGTATAAGTGCAACCCCGGAATCCTGATCCAAAGCGAGGTAGGGACTCCTGTGGAGGCGGCGGCCCGTGGAATGGTGACGGCTATCGGCTCCAACGAGGAACTGGGCAATTTTGTACAAATGGATTTGGGCGGCGATTATTCGGTAATCTATGGTCAGCTGACGGATGTGACCGTATCCCTGGATCAGGTGGTGGAGACCGGGGAAGTGCTGGGTTATGTGGCGGAGCCTACCAAATATTATGTGGTGGAGGGACCAAATATGTATCTGGAGCTGCGCTATCAGGGCAATCCGGTGGACCCCTTGGACTATATCCGCTGAAATCAAAATTTTACTGCCATCAGGGGAGGGTATCCTGGACCGGACGGGGAAGGATATCCTCCTTTGACGTGAGCCGTCTGACAGTCTACAGGAAATTGTAAGAAATAAGCTGGCAAACTCCCTGGATTCTTTGGTATAATAGCCAGTAGATTTACATATTTGGAGGAAATGATGGGGAGCAGGGAACTAAAGAAGAATGTAGAGAGAGCGCGCCGCAGAGCCTATTACGAGAGCTTGTCTCCGGAGGAAAAAAAGGAGTACCGGGCCCGTATAATCCGGGAGAAAAAACTAAAAAAGCTGAAAAGGATGGCCTTTGGCAGCGCAGCCCTGCTTGTTCTGATGCTTGTAGGCTTTATCGGCGTGCTGGCAGGGCGGGGAGAAAGCGAGGAAGTATATAATCCGGATCAGGGCGTGCAGGCCGAAGGAGGAGAAACGCAGGCGGCGCCGGCGTCTGCGCCTGCGGACGCAGTACCGGATTGGGTGGTTGAGAATCTGATACGGGTCAACCGGTATTCGCGGCCGGGGACCCCTCTGGAACAGGTGAATGGGATTGTGATCCATTATACCGGCAATCCCGGTACCACCGCGGAGCAGAACCGCAGCTATTTCGACGGTCTGGCAGACATGGGGGAGACCAGCGCCAGCAGTCATTTTGTCATCGGTATCGATGGTACAGTGATCCAGTGCGTGCCTCTGGATGAGATCGCCTACGCTTCCAATGAGAGAAATGCAGATACAATTTCCATTGAATGCTGTCATTCCGACGAGACGGGGAAATTCAGCGAGGAAACCTATGATTCCCTGGTGCGTCTGGTCAAATGGCTGGAGGAGGCCTACAATCTGGAGCCGGAGGACGTAATCCGCCACTACGATGTAACGGGAAAGGAGTGCCCTCTTTATTATGTGGAGAATCCGGAGGCCTGGGAACAATTTTTAAAGGATATTGCTTTATAGGCCAGCGCTTCATAGATTAGCGCATAGGTTAGAGTTTTGCAGGCCAGCGCAAGGTCTTCTATTTTGCGAGAGATTTATCAGACAATTTAGAAACAATATGACAAAATGAAAAATATAATCGGTGCAGAGGATTATTCAGTGAAATAGTGCGGTGGATATGCACAATAATAAGAGATGATTCGACATATAATACAGAATAAAATATTGTATTTTGCAAAACGACTATTTATTTAAAAGAAATACAATAAAAAACTGAAAAAATCCTTGACAAACCAGAGAAAATATGGCATGATATAGACACAAGGAAAACAAAAGGAACGAACCGATATCGAAGTACCGATACCGGAAAAATACCAGAAAGGGGTGAGTCCCATGTACTAAGAACGATACATAGAACGACAGAAATGTTAGAATCTATGAAAAGTGGAAGCGGTGATGCGGAAGGTTCAGTTCCCATGAATGGATGAGGAACCATCATCGCAAAATAATATTAAGAAGGATAAGAAGACTATTATTGGAAGATTTCATGATTAATCCGTAGGAACGGCACTGGCTGTATTACCGATAACACATCGGAGGATGCATAGAGGCATCGACGAAAGCCATGATGCCCGGTCAGAAGATACGGAAACGAGATTGTCTGAAAGTGTAAACTGCAAACGTGACTGAGAGAATCAGACGTGAAAGGCAGTAGCAGATATATAAAGATACCTGCAGCATGAAATAATAGTTCAACTGAATATAGAAAAATAATCAGGCGGCGCCTGCTGAAATGAGTCAGCAGGCGCCGTTTTACGGTTACGAATTAACAATCCGGGTGTTTTATGAAAAAAATCCATTAAAAATTCATTTGTGCTTAATCCCGGAAAAAGAACCATAGACGGCATGAAAAATTGGCAAATTTTTGGGCAATTGGTCGGAGGGAAAAGACTTGACCTTGGAGTTGGAAGGTGTTATAACTCTACATTAGATACAAAACAATCATAGTAGCCCTGTTCTTGTATTGCAGCCCATAGGTCGGAAAGTAAAGGAGAATTGCCATGTGGGGAGTTATTATCGGTGCGGTATTCGGCGGAATGCAGCTATATTTGCTTTCATTAGCAGTCGGATCCCTCGGGACTTCGGGCATTAAAATCTGGCCTTTGGTGGTGCAGTTTTTTTGCCCTGTCGCCGGGCTAGGCATATGTGCGTTTGCGGCGCGCGGCCAGTTGATTCACTGTGCCGTTACCATGAGCGTCATATTGATTGGCGGCGCGGTGATCAATTTTATTATTAAGCGCAAGAGAAAGGAGGATTGAATGCGTTGGACTTGCTGTTAAAATATGGTCTCCTGGCTCTGGGCCTGGCGCTGACCATCGTCGGTTGGTTCTGGCGCAGGTCTGTGAAACAGAAGTCGGAGGATGACCCGAAGGCTCTGAAAAAACAGAAGACATGGTCGTCCATCGTGCTGGTTGTAGGTCTGTGGTGCCTGACAGAAGAGATTCTGAAGCTTCTGTTTGGAACGAAAGAGGCTGAGGTATTTTCCGTCAGCATCTGGGCGCCGCGAATGGAAATCGGCGGCGTCACGATCAGTTCGACTGTAGTGATTACCTGGGTGGTCATGGCGATCCTGATCCTGATCGCAGTGCTTCTGCGCATCTTTGTCATCCCCAAGATGACGGACAAGCCTCATGGCATTCAGACGGTACTGGAGCTTGGCATAGAGTACGCCTGCAAATTTACTAAATCCAATGTGGGTGATTTGGGAGCGGGTCTTCCGGCCTATATTGCCACGATAGCTTTGTTTATGGTTGGATGTGCAGCCGTAGAGCTAATGGGAGTGCGTGCTCCTACATCGGATATTACCATGACTTTTGCCATGGCTTTGATCACTTTCATTTTGATTAACTATTATGGAATCAAGAAAAAGGGTGTGGCTGGCAGAATTAAAACGCTGGCTGAGCCGACGCCGGTGGTATTTCCTATTGAGGTGGTTTCCCAGCTGGCTGTGCCGGTATCTCTGGCCTGCCGACTTTTCGGAAATATGCTGGGCGGCATGATCGTTATGGACCTGCTGTATATGGCTATGGGCAATGCCGCTATCGGTATTCCCAGCGTGGTAGGACTTTATTTCAATGTGTTCCACCCGCTGATTCAAACCTATATATTTATGACGCTGACCCTTACGTTTATCAGAGAGGCGACGGAGTGATATCGCTCTCCTGAATCCTGAAGATTAAATGAAAAAGTAATTTGGAGGAATTATTATTATGAATACTGGAATTATCGCAATCGCTGTCGCTCTGGCTTTGCTGCCCTGTGCTTTCGCCGGAATGGCAATGGGTCTTGCCACCGGAAAAGCTGTTGACGCTACAGCCCGCCAGCCTGAGGCTTCCGGCAAGATCAGTTCCACCCTGCTGTTAGGTCTGGCTCTGACCGAGTCCTGCGCTATTTACGGTTTCGTTACGGCCCTGATCATCGCATTTACATTAGCATAACAGCATAAGGAGCGAGAGTTATGGAATTGTATCCCATTGATATTGCCATTCATGTGGTAAATATCGTTATTCTCTATATTATTCTGCGTGCCCTGCTCTGGAAGCCTGTGAGAAAGTTCATGGCAGACAGAGAGGAACGCGTTCAGGCTCAGATGGATGAGGCCGCCCGTCTGCAGGCCGAGGCTCAGAAGGCCAAGGAAGAGTATGACCGCCAGCTGTCCGAGGCCAAGGAAGCCTGCGAGCAGCTGATGGTTGAGGGAAGAAAACAGGCTATGGCGTCCAGTCAGAAATATGTTGACGACGCCAAAGAGGAGGCCAAACAGATTGTGGCTCAGGCCCGCACACTTGCCAAGGATGAGAAGCAGAGAGCGCTGGATGACGCCAAGTGCGAGCTGTCTGAGATGGCTGTGGAAATGGCCAGACGTGTCCTGCGCTTTGACCAGGAGACGCGCAGCAACATTGCCTCCGGTGCCTCTGAAAAGCATGGTGTGCGCAAGGGTACGCTGAAGACGGCAGATGCCTGCACGGCAGAAGAGATCGCCAAGATCACCGAGCAGCTGGAGAATCTGCTGGGCAGTCGGCTGGAATTGGAGACAGCTGTGGACCCGAAGCTGGTGGGCGGCTACGCTGCCTATGTGGATGGCAAGGTTTATGACTTTAGCTATGCCGCGCAGCTGGATGCCATGAGACAGAGACTGGCCTGATGGAGGCTTGATTATGACACTGAATTTTGATCAGGGCTCCATGGGAGCCTTTTTGAAAGAAAAACTCGGCAGTTTTGAGCCGCATATGCTCAGCTATGAGTATGGTACGGTGGAGAGCTGTGCGGATGATATTGTTCATGTATCCGGACTCTCCCGCGCTAAGTACGGTGAGTTGCTGGAATTTGAAAACGATGTCTATGGTATCGCCCTGGATATGAGCCTGGACGGCGTCAGCGCAGCCCTTTTGAGCCGCGGCGCCAGTGTGACTCCCGGCAGCATTGCCAGAGGCACGGGCCGTGTGGCGGATGTCTGCGTGGGCAGAGAGCTGCTGGGCCGTGTAATCGATCCCATTGGCCGTCCTCTGGACGGACAGGAGCTGGAAATTCGTGAGTACCGTGCGGTGGAATCCCCGGCTCCCTCTATTATGGATCGTGCACAGGTGGATACCCCCATGGAGACGGGTATCCTGGCGATTGACAGTATGATTCCCATTGGCCGCGGTCAGCGTGAGCTGATTATCGGTGACCGTCAGACCGGCAAGACTTCCATTGCGCTGTCGGCCATGATTAATCAGAAGACTTCCGGTGTTATCTGCGTTTACTGCGCGATTGGCCAGAAGGCCAGCAGTGTGGCAAATCTGGTGCGCCAGCTTCAGGAGAGCGGCACCATGAATCACTGCATAGTAGTGGCCTCCACGGCTGCGGACAGCGCCGCCATGCAGTATCTGGCTCCCTATGCAGCCTGCGCTGTAGCAGAGTATTTTATGCTGAATGGAATGGATGCTCTGGTAGTATACGATGATCTGTCAAAGCATGCTGTGGCTTACCGTGCGATGTCCCTGCTGCTTCGCCGCCCTTCGGGCCGTGAGGCATATCCGGGCGACGTATTTTATCTGCATTCCCGTCTGCTGGAGCGTGCAGCCAGACTGTCGGAGGAGAAAGGCGGCGGTTCTCTGACTGCCCTGCCGATCATTGAGACGATGGCCGGCGACATTTCGGCCTATATTCCGACCAACGTGATTTCCATTACCGACGGTCAGATTTATCTGGAGAGCGAGCTGTTCCATGCCGGTGTGCGTCCGGCTGTTAATGTGGGGCTGTCCGTGTCCCGTGTGGGCCGTGCCGCTCAGTATTCTGCCATGAAGAAGGTATCTGGAAGCCTGCGTCTGGAAGTGGCCCAGTACCGTGATATGGCTGTGTTTGCCCAGTTTGGCGCCGATGTAGATGCGGCAACCAAGAAGCTTTTGGATCGGGGCGAACGGATGACAGAGCTGCTTAAACAGCCCAAGGAGGATATTCTGAAGCTGTCCGGGCAGACGGCTCTTCTTCTGGCCTTCCAGATGGATGTGCTGTCAGGAGTGTCGGTGAAGTCTGTTCTGCGCTTTAAAAATGCCCTGCTCAAGCAGCTGTACAATACCAGCTACTCCCTGATGAATACCATCGACAACACCCATGAGCTGGATGAGAGAACGGAGGCCGGTCTGCGGAAGGCAATACAGTCCTTTGCCGACAGCTGGGAGGAGTAATATATGCAGAGTGTAAGTGAGATTCGGCATCATATCAGCGCCGTGGAGCAGACGAAGAAGATCACCAATGCCATGCAGATGGTCTCTTCGGCGCGGATGAGGAAGTTCTCCGTCCACATTCCCTACAATAATATGTATTTTTCCCGTCTCCAGTCTACTATGAAGGACATACTGGAGCTGTCGAAGAATGTGGAGCATCCCTATCTGCAGACCCACCGGGGACACCGGCGCACCTATATTGTGATTGCCGGTGATAAGGAGATGGCAGGCAGTTACAACGCCAACATCCTGAATATGGCCTATGAGGATATCTCGAAGAATCCCCAGAGGCATCTGGTGACGGTAGGAATGATTGCCACGCAGTTTTTCCGCAAGCGCGGCATGGAGCCGGATCTGGTGGTACCGGGCGTGGCCCAGAACCCTACCCTGTACAACGCCAGCCAGCTGGCCTACCCGGTCATGGAGCTGTTTGACGAGAATAAAACCGATGAAATCTATATGTTTTTCACCCTGTTCTGCGGGGAGGATGGCCATCCGGTGAACAAACCGAGAAAAAGCCGGCTGCTGCCGATCCGCCTGACCGATTTTAAGAAGGTGCAGTCCACAGAGACGCCCCACGATGTGATATACAATCCGTCGCCGCAGGAGGTGTTTGACCAGCTGGTTCCGCAGTTTGTCATTTCCCGTATTTTTGACGCCCTGGTGCAGTCCTATGCTTCGGAGCATTACTCCCGGATGAACGCCATGCAGAGCGCTACCAAAAATGCGGATGAGCTGCTGGGACGGCTGCGCCTGGATATGAATATGGCCAGGCAGACGCAGATTACCAACGAAATTGCCGAGATCAGCGGCAGCGGCGCCGCGATACAGGACGCCGAAATGGAAACCAAGGAGGTGCCGCCCATGGAGAAGACCAATCTCCAAGAAGCTGTTATTTCTAAAATAAGCGGCCCGGTTCTGACCGTACAGTATCCTGCCAGCGAGGAATTCCATATCCACGACCTGTTGGTCACGGAAACAGGGGTTCATCTGGAGGTGGCTTCCCATACTGCGCCGGGCGAGTGCCGGTGTATTGCAATGGAGTCCACCTATGGCCTCAGCTGCGGAATGAAGGTGACCAACACCCATTCCTGCATTCAGGTGCCTGTCGGAGAGCAGACGTTGGG
Source organism: uncultured Lachnospiraceae bacterium (assembly GCA_944381515.1). Lineage (GTDB taxonomy): Bacteria > Bacillota > Clostridia > Lachnospirales > Lachnospiraceae > RGIG7193. Next base: position 10,979 of record CALWLM010000015.1, read on the forward strand.
CCGAGTAGTAGATGTGCTGGGCAATCCCATCGATGATGGCCCGGCCATGACGGGAGAGCGCTGGGGAATTTATCGTCCCGCTCCTGTCTTTGAGGATCTGAGTTCCAAGACCGAGTTTTTTGAGACCGGTATCAAGGTTATTGACCTGCTGACGCCTTACGCTAAGGGCGGTAAGATCGGTCTGTTCGGCGGCGCCGGCGTAGGCAAGACGGTGCTGATTATGGAGCTGATCTATAATATCGCCAAGCAGCACGGAGGATATTCCGTGTTTACCGGCGTAGGAGAGAGAAGCCGTGAGGGCAACGACCTGATTCACGATATGCGTTCGTCGGGAGCTATCTCCCGTACGGCCCTGGCCTTCGGACAGATGAACGAGCCGCCGGGATCTCGTATGCGTGTGGCCATGACAGGTCTTACCATGGCTGAGTATTTCCGCGATCAGATGAATCAGGACGTGCTGCTGTTCATCGACAATATTTTCCGTTATGTTCAGGCCGGTAATGAGGTATCCGCTATGCTGGGCCGTATGCCTTCCGCCGTTGGCTATCAGCCTACTCTGGCTGAGGAGTTGGGTGAGCTGGAGGAGAGAATTACTTCCACGAGAAACGGTTCCATCACCTCCGTGCAGGCTATCTATGTGCCTGCCGATGATCTGACGGACCCTGCTCCCGCGACGATTTTCTCCCATCTGGATGCCACTACGGTTCTGTCCCGCAGTATTGCGGAGATGGGTATTTATCCTGCTGTCAGCCCGCTGGAGTCCAACTCCCGTATTCTTGATCCTTCCATCGTTGGCGACGAGCATTATGAGGTTGCCAGACGTGTGCAGGAATGCCTGCAGCGCTACAATGAGCTGAAGGATATCATTGCTATTCTGGGTATGGATGAGCTCAGCGAGGAAGACCGCAAGATTGTTTATCGTGCCAGAAAGATTCAGCAGTTTTTGTCTCAGCCCATGAATGTGGCCGAGACCTTTACCGGCAAGCCGGGACGGTTTGTGCCTCTTAAGGATACGATCCGCAGCTTCAAGACCATTGTGGACGGCGAGGTAGATGATCTGCCTGAGTCTGCGTTCACTATGGTTGGTGACATTGACGAGGCCATCGAGAAGGCTAAGGAGATGACGAAGAATGGCTGATAATACCTTTGTTTTTGAGATCTTCACACCGGAGTACAGTTTTTTTAACGGCACCATAGAGGCTTTTACATTCACGGCTCAGGATGGCGGCGAATGGACGATTCTCAAAGATCATGAGCCGATGATTGCTGTTTTGCAGCCGGGTGTGGTAAAGATAAAAAAAGACGGCGAGTGGCGGGAGGCCATCAGCTCAGAGGGGTACATGCAGATCAGCTCCAAGGGAGCAGTGCTTTTTGCCCGTACCTGTGAATGGCCGGAGGATGTGGACCGCAATCGGGCTGAGAGAGCTCGTCAGCAGGCCGAGGAAGCCCTGCGTCAGAGTCACAGCCAGGCTGAGTTCCGCGCCAATCAGGCCATGCTGGCCAGAGCCATGGCGAGACTTCGCAACAGCCGTACCCGCAGCAATATAAAGTGACGAAACAGCCGATATAAAACAAAGATATAATACAGAGAGCTTCATTCAGAGAATAAAACGAGAGGATGCCCCGACAGCGGACGTCCTCTTATTTTTTTGCAGCAGCCGCCGGCGAAGGACCAGAGGCAAAAATAGAAGTAAAAAAACAGCCAGAGACAAAAGAAAATGTCTCTGACCGTTTGCTGCCATTCCGTAATATTCTTTATCTGCGCGGCTTTGTCAGTCTGCCTTTGTCTCATGCTGCTTTAAAGCGGCGGCTACAAAGCTTTTGAACAGCGGGGCCGGCCGGTTGGGCCGGGATTTGAATTCCGGATGAGCCTGCGTGCCGATGAACCAGGGATGGGAGGGAAGCTCGCACATCTCCACAATCTGACCATCGGGCGAAAGGCCGGATAAAAGCATACCGTTTTCTGTCAGAATCCGTCGATAATCGTTGTTGACCTCATAGCGATGTCTGTGACGCTCGTGAATTTCGCTCTGTCCGCCGTATACCTGATAGGACAGACTCTGGGGATTGAGCACACAGGGATAGGACCCCAGGCGCAAAGTACCGCCGATGTCGGTAACGCCGTTCTGATCGGGCATCAGATGGATCATCGGATGGGTGGTGGACGGATTGAGTTCAGCGCTGTGCGCGTCGGCATATCCGATTACATGACGGGCAAATTCCACGATGGCCAACTGCATGCCCAGACACAGCCCCAGGAAAGGAATCTGATGTTCTCTGGCATAGCGGATAGCCGAGATTTTGCCCTCGACTCCCCGGTCGCCGAAGCCGCCGGGGACCAGGATACCGTCCGCATCGCCCAGGTATTCAGCGGCGTTATCGTCGGTTACCAGCTCGGAATCCACCCATTGGATGTGTACGGTAGTGCGGTTTGCCACACCTGCATGGCGCAGCGCCTCTGCTACGCTGATATAAGCGTCATGAAGGGAAACATATTTGCCCACCAGCGCAATGTTAATTTCATGGAGCGGATGCTTCCAGTCGTCGATCATTTTTTTCCATTCGTCCAGGTCCGGTTCGGGACAGGGAATGTGAAGGCAGTCGCAGGTGGCCTGGGCCAGCTGTTCTTTTTCCATATCCAGAGGAACCTCGTAGAGAATATCGCAGTCGAGATTCTGCAGTACGTGGTTGGGTGCTACATTGCAGAACTGAGCGATTTTTTCGCGCAGGCGCGCGTCCATCGGGTATTCGGACCGGCATACCAGAATATCGGGCTGCAATCCCATGCCCTGCATGGTTTTGACGCTGGCCTGGGTGGGTTTGGTCTTCATTTCTCCCGATGCCTTCAGATAGGGGATCAGAGTCACATGAATCAGGCAGGTATTTTCCCGGCCCACATCGTGCTGAAACTGACGGATAGCCTCCAGGAAAGGCTGGCTTTCAATGTCGCCTACCGTACCGCCCACCTCAATGATGGCAATCTCCGTGCGGGAGTCCGATTCATTGGAAAAATTGCGGTAAACGCGGCTCTTTATTTCATTGGTAATATGAGGGATCACCTGGACGGTGCCGCCGCCAAAGTCTCCGCGGCGTTCCTTAGACAGAACAGTCCAGTAGATTTTGCCTGTGGTGACATTGGAATTCTTAGTCAGGCTTTCGTCGATAAAACGTTCATAATGTCCCAGGTCCAGATCCGTCTCTGCTCCATCGTCGGTGACGAATACCTCTCCGTGCTGAATTGGATTCATAGTGCCAGGGTCGATATTGATATAGGGGTCGAATTTCTGCATGGTGACAGAATACCCCCTGGCCTTTAAAAGTCTTCCCAGTGAAGCGGCAGTGATTCCTTTCCCCAGTCCGGAAACAACGCCGCCAGTTACAAATACATACTTTACCGGCATATAAGGTCCTCCTTGTTTGTCCTCTTACTGTAAGAGAGTGTGTAGTGAAAGCCGAAAAGTACAGACAGCCCACATATAGATTCTTCCCAATTATCATCATGTGGCATACAGAGCCGCTTAACGAACCTTCGCCCTATGTATAGACTTCCATCCAGGCATGCGCTCATAGCCTCTGGCTATGGCAATGCCTTCCTGTAAGTCTATACGCACGGTTTTAAGAAAGCGGCAAGTTGTCGCCGTGCGTAAGCTCAATTCCGCTGCGCTGCATTGAGCTCACGGGCATTCGCCCTATGTATAGCCTTCCATCCAGGCATATGCTCATAGCCTGCGGCTATGGCAATGCCTTCCTGTAAGTCTATACGCACGGCTCTTTGCTAACGTGGACATTATACTACCGTTTCTTTGAGTTTGCCAGTTAATATTTGAAAAATTTATTTTTCACGATAGGGGGTGCTGTTTTGTGACTTGCTGCCCTCACGGTCGCGGCATATCGGCTCCGGCGACTGGCCACCGCCTTTGGAGCCGGAGCCGATATGCCGCGGCCGCCCACCGCCTTTGGAGCCGGAGCCGATATGGCAGGACCGCCCATACCTTTGGAGCCGGAGCCGATATGCCGCGGCCGCTTTATAAAACCTTTATATTCTGAACGCAGGTTTTTCACAAAGTCTGTATTGATTTCTTCGCTTCGCTTCACTATAATGATAAGAAGGGAACGGTACGTTTCTGAAAACCGCATTCCCGGATATAGGAGAACATACGTATGAATGACAGGAACAATCTTAACGGAAGACGTGATAATAATAGTAATAATAACGGAAAAAAACCGGGAGGCAGCAATCAGCCGATTTTTACCCTCCTGTTTTTAATTTTGGGGGCGATGATTCTGATGTATGCCACCAGCGGTTTGTTCAGCACAGAATCAGCCAATGAAATCACTTTTACAGAATTTATGGAATATGTAGATGACGGTAAGGTGGAATCGGTGATCATTTCAGATTACACCATAGAAATCTACATGAAGGATGAGGCTTCTGCCAATCCCATGCTGAGCATGTGGAGCACCTCCGAAGAACCGGACTATTATACGGGGATGGTCGGAGATGAGGAGGAGCTTAAAAACGACCTGATGGCAAAGGGCGTCGAGGTATCCGGCCAGATTCCCACCACCGGCAATCCTTTGCTGGAAATGCTGCTTGCCTACGGACTGCCTATTTTGATCCTTGTGGCCTTTTATGCCTTTATGATGAAAAAAAGCGGAGGGATGATGGGAGGCCTGGGCAAGAGTACGGCCAAGGTCTACGTCCAGCAGGAGACCGGCGTCACCTTTAAGGATGTGGCAGGTCAGGACGAGGCCCAGGAGTCTCTGATGGAGATTGTGGACTTTCTGCACAATCCCAGCCGCTATTCCAAAATCGGTGCAAAGCTGCCCAAGGGCGCTTTGCTGGTAGGCCCTCCCGGTACCGGCAAGACGCTGCTGGCCAAAGCTGTGGCAGGAGAGGCCAAGGTCCCCTTCTTCTCCCTGTCCGGTTCGGATTTCGTGGAGATGTTTGTCGGCATGGGCGCTTCCCGTGTCCGTGATCTGTTTAAGCAGGCGCAGCAGAATGCGCCCTGCATAATCTTTATCGATGAGATTGATGCAATCGGCAAGAGCCGTGACAGCCGTTATGGCGGGGGCAATGACGAGCGGGAACAGACGCTGAATCAGCTGCTCTCGGAGATGGACGGATTCGATTCGGCCAAGGGTGTGTTTATTCTGGCAGCCACCAACCGTCCGGAGATTTTGGACAAGGCTCTGCTTCGCCCGGGCCGCTTCGACCGGCGCATTATCGTGGAAAAGCCCGATCTGAAGGGCCGTGTCAATATTTTAAAGGTACATTCCAAGGATGTGCTGATGGACGATTCCGTGGATCTGGAGGCTATTGCTCTGGCTACCTCCGGCGCAGTGGGTTCGGATCTGGCCAACATGATCAATGAGGCCGCTATCAATGCAGTTAAGAAGGGCAGAAATGTGGTGACGCAGTCGGATCTGTTTGAAGCTGTGGAAGTGGTCCTGGTAGGCAAGGAGAAAAAGGACCGCATCATGGGCGAGCAGGAACGCAAGATTGTCTCCTATCACGAGGTGGGCCACGCTCTGGTCAGCGCTCTGCAAAAGGATGCCGAGCCCGTGCAGAAGATCACCATTGTGCCTCGCACCATGGGAGCTCTGGGCTATGTGATGAACGTCCCGGAGGAAGAGAAATTCATGAATACCAAGGCGGAGCTGCACGCCATGCTGGTTCAGTTTTTGGCCGGCCGTGCCGCCGAGGAGCTGATTTTTGACACAGTGACCAACGGCGCTGCCAACGATATCGAGAGAGCCACCGCTGTGGCCCGGGCCATGGTCACCCAGTACGGTATGTCCGATGAATTTGGACTGATGGGTCTGGAGTCCATCGAGAACCGCTATCTGGACGGACGTCCGGTACAGAATTGTGCGGACCGCACAGCTGCCGAAGTGGACGAGGTCGTTAAGAAAATGCTTCGGGAAGCCTATGAGGAGGCCAAGGTTCTGCTGTCGCAGAACATCGACGCCCTGCATCGTATCGCTGCCTTCCTGATCAAGAAAGAGACCATTACCGGTAAGGAATTTATGGAGATCTACCATGAGGTCTTGAAGGAGAGAGAGGAGAATCAGCGAAAAGAGGCGGAGGAAGCCGCTCAGATTGAGGAGTCGTCTGCCGGTACCGCTGAGGCAGAAGAAGCTGCCGAAGCCGCTGGAAATGCCGGCAATGCCGAGACCGCAGAGACGCTTTCTTAAAGAGACCGGATACAAGATAATAGATGAGGTTTTCAGAGGAGGATATTCCATGGATTTGGTGTCCTCCTCTTTGTGAACAGAGGGAAAGGGAGAGAGGAGCAATGACATTTAATATAGAAGAGGAGCTGAAAAAGCTGCCTGCCTCGCCAGGCGTTTATCTGATGCACAACAGCCACGATGAGATCATTTATGTGGGCAAGGCTGTCAGTCTGAAGAACCGTGTGCGTCAGTATTTTCAGAGCAGCCGGGGCAAGACGGCCAAGATTCAGCAGATGGTGCATAATATTGCCTGGTTTGAATATATCCTGACGGATTCGGAGATGGAGGCTCTGGTGCTGGAGTGCAACCTGATTAAGGAGCACCGGCCCAAGTACAATACCATGCTGGTGGACGACAAGAGCTACCCCTACATCAAAGTGACGATTCAGGAGGACTTTCCCCGGATTCTTTTTTCACGGGATATGAAAAAGGACAAGTCCCGCTATTATGGGCCCTATACCAGCGCGGGCGCCGTGAAGGATACCATAGAGCTCTTGCACAAGCTGTTTCGCATCCGCACCTGCCGGAGAAACCTGCCGGCGGATATCGGCAAGGCAAGACCCTGTCTCAATTACCATATTAAGCAGTGCGACGCCCCCTGCCAGGGCTATATTTCCAGGGAGGAATACCGGGAGTCGGTTCAGAAGGCTATGGATTTTCTGGGCGGCAATTTTGAACCCATTATCCGTTCGCTGGAGGAGCAGATGAATGCCTGTGCTGAGAGGCTGGATTTTGAGACGGCCGTGACCTACCGGGAGCTTTTAAACAGCGTAAAGCATATTGCTCAGAAGCAGAAGATTACCGATGCGGCGGGGAATGAGGACCGGGATGTGATTGCCATGGCCAGGGAAAAGCAGGATGCGGTGGTTCAGGTGTTTTTTATCCGGAGCGGTAAGATGATCGGCCGGGATCACTGTTACCTCACCATCGACGAGGATGAAACGGACGGCCATGTATTAGGGGAATTTGTAAAGCAGTTTTATGCGGGGACGCCGGCTATTCCCAGAGAGCTGTTTTTGCAGCATCCGGTGGAGGACGAGGAGCTGATTGCCTCCTGGCTCAGCGGAAAGAGGGGACAGAAGGTGACGCTTCGCACACCGGTCAAGGGGGAGAAGGCCAGACTGGTGGAGCTGGCTGCGCGCAATGCCAGACTGGTCCTGGATCAGGACCGGGAGAAGCTGAAACGGGAGGAGGTGCGTACCACCGGGGCGGCCAGGCAGCTGGCGGGACTTCTGGGACTTACGGACTGTGTGCGCATGGAGGCCTATGATATTTCCAATATCAGCGGCGTTCAGTCCGTGGGCTCCATGGTGGTCTATGAGAACGGCAGACCCAAGCGTTCCGATTACCGCAAATTCCGTATCCGCTATGTGGAGGGACCCAACGACTATGCCTCCATGGAGGAGGTGCTGACCCGGCGGTTCACCCACGGCCTGGAGGAGCGGGCTGCGGGCGGCGAGGGAGGAGGGAGCTTTGACCGTTTCCCGGATTTGATTCTGATGGACGGAGGCAAAGGCCAGGTGGGAATAGCCGAGGGGGTTCTGCAGAAGCTGGGACTGTCGATTCCTGTCTGCGGGATGGTTAAGGATGACAATCACCGCACCCGCGGCCTGTATTTTCACAATCGGGAGGTGCCGCTGGACCGCCATGGAGAAAGTTTCCAGCTGATTACCCGGATACAGGATGAGGCGCACCGCTTTGCCATTGAGTATCACCGAAACCTGCGGGGCAAGGCGCAGATTCACTCCGTGCTGGATGACATCGAGGGAATCGGGCCGGTACGCCGCAAGGCGCTGATGCGACATTTCAAAACCATAGAGGCTATTCGGGAGGCATCGGCAGAGGAGCTGGCCCAGGCGCCGCAGATGAATGCCCGATCCGGACAGGCAGTTTATGAGTTTTTCCATACGAGGGAAAAGGCAAAAGAGGACGAAGCGCCTGCACCATCGCCTGAAATGTAAGAGGCGGCGCCCCAGGGGCTTGGGATAGGAAGGCAGGCGGAAGGCGGTCGCTGCGCTACTTGCACTTATCTTCCGCTTATGTTAAGATAGAAAGGACGTTAACGAGATCATACGCCGGGCGCGAGGGGGCGCCTGGTCCGGTCGGACCCAGACAGCGTCCGGGACCGAAGAAAGGAGAAGGCATGGCGGTTACTGTTACCGACGTTATCAAAAAATATTCTCTGCGTTCTTTGACGCCGGAGATACCGACGGACAATATTCGGATTAATCACTCGGATATCAATCGTCCGGCTTTGCAGCTGGCCGGATATTTTGATCATTTTGGCAAGGAAAGAGTACAGATTATCGGTCTGGTGGAATACACATATATCGAGACCATGGAGAGAGAACGCAAGCTGCAGGTATTTGATACCCTTTTTGCGGGAAAGATTCCCTGTCTGGTTTATTGCCGCAGTCTGGAACCCGATGAGGAGATTGTGGAGCTGGCCAGGCGCTATGAGGTGCCGATTCTCATATCGGATATGATTACCTCGGATTTTATGGGAGAAATTATCCGTTGGCTGAAGGCGCAGTTAGCTCCTATGATTTCCATCCACGGCGTGCTGGTGGAGGTCTACGGCGAGGGCGTTTTGATTATGGGTGAGAGCGGCATCGGCAAGAGCGAGGCGGCTCTGGAGCTGATTCGGCGCGGACACCGTCTGGTTACCGACGATGTGGTGGAGCTTCGCAAGGTCAGCGACGATACTTTGGTAGGAAGCGCTCCCGATATTACCCGCCATCTGATTGAGCTGCGGGGCATCGGCATTGTGGATGTGAAGGCTCTGTTCGGCGCTGCTGCGGTGAAGAATACGCAGAGCGTAGATATGGTGATCAAGCTGGAGGAGTGGAGCAGAGACAAGGAGTATGACCGGCTGGGTCTGGATGAGCAGTATATTGAGTTTCTTGGAAACCGGGTGGTCTGCTATAATATTCCGATCCGTCCGGGCCGTAATCTGGCGGTTATCGTGGAATCGGCTGCGGTCAATTCCCGCCAGAGAAAGATGGGATACAACGCGGCGCAGGAGCTGTACAAGAGAGTGCAGAGAAGCCTGGAACTGTCGGAGAATGAATGATGGATTTTGAGAGAGAGCTGTGTGGGCTGGCTGGAGACCGGGTCAAGAAGGATGAACCTCTCAGCCGGCATACGACCTTTCGAATTGGAGGACCGGCGGATTATTTTGTGACGCCGGAGAGCGAGGATGAGCTGGCGGCAGTGGTTGCTTTGTGCCGCCGCTTTGAGATACCGTTTTTTTTGCTGGGCAACGGCAGCGATCTGCTGTGTGCTGATGACGGATATCGGGGCGTGGCTGTAAATACCACGGCCTGTTTAAACAGCGTCCGCACAGAGGGCTTTCACGTCTTTGCCGGGGCAGGGGCTCTGCTGGGCAGCGTAGCCAGGGAGGCTCTGAGCGCGGGGCTGACCGGCCTGGAGTTTGCCGCAGGGATTCCCGGCAGCGTAGGCGGAGCCATGGTAATGAATGCCGGGGCCTATGGCGGAGAAATGGGACAGGTAGTAGAGTGGGTCCGCGTTCTGACGCCCCATGGAGAGGTGCGGACTGTACCTGTCGGCGAGATGAATTTTGCTTACCGCCACAGCGCGGTTCATAAAAATGGATGGATTGTATTGGCAGCCTGCTTTGGCCTGCAGCCGGGAGAACCGGAACAGATTCGTGGGCGGATGGATGAGCTGGCAGCCAAAAGAAGGGAGAAACAGCCCCTGGAGTATCCCAGCGCCGGGAGCACTTTCAAAAGACCGGAGGGCTATTATGCAGCCCGTCTGATCGAGGAGGCGGGCCTGAAGGGATGCAGCGTGGGCGGAGCCTGTGTATCGGAAAAACATGCCGGCTTTGTGATCAACCGGGAGGAGGCCTCGGCCGCCGATGTTCTGGAACTCTGCCGGATTATCAAAGAGCGGGTAAAGGAATATGCCGGTGTGGAGCTGGAAATGGAAGTAGAGATCATAGGAGGCGGCGAATGTCATTTTCCTCCGATGTAAAGGCCGAGCTGGCAGAGGCCTACAGCAGTGCGCGCCACTGTCAGATTGCTGAGATAGCTGCCATGCTGAGCATGGACGGGCAGATTTTTGAGGATATAAGAGGCGGCCGGACCGTTGTTTTGCGCACGGAAAATCTGGCAGTCGCCAGAAAGTACTTTACTTTGCTGAAAAAAACCTTTAATATAGAAGCGGATATTTTAATTCGCCGCAGTGTTGTTCAGCAAAAGAGCCGGAGCTATCACTTGTATGTAACGGGAGCGGATGATGCGGACCGTATCATCAACGCAGCCAGAATGAGACCCCTGGGGGAACCGGGGCAATGGATTCCCGGCCGGCTGATTCTGCAAAATGATTGCTGCCGCAGGGCTTTCCTGCGGGGGGCATATCTTGCAGCGGGGTCCATGAGCAACCCGGAGAAGGGATATCATTTTGAGATCGCCTGTGCCGTAAAGGAGAAGGCAGAGCAGTTAGGCGAGGTATTGTCCACCTTTGGAATCGAGGGCAGAATCATTCTGCGCAAGAAGTATCATGTCCTCTATGTTAAGGAGGGGGACCAGATCGCCGACATTCTCAATTTGATTTCAGCTCATGTCGCGCTGATGAAGCTGGAAAATATCCGAATATTAAAGGAAATGCGGGAAACGGTAAACCGGCAGGTCAATTGTGAGACTGCCAACCTGGAAAAAACGACTTCAGCTGCCTACGGACAGATCAATGATATTTTGCTGATCCAGAAGAAGATGGGCCTGGACAGTCTCCCTGAGCTTTTGCGGGAGACGGCCGAAGCGCGTCTGAACTGGCCGGATGTGTCCTTAAAAGAATTGGGGAGCCTCTTGGACCCACCGGTGGGCAAGTCCGGAGTCAATCATCGTCTGCGCAGACTGAAGGAGCTAGCAGACAGCTTACGAGTGAACGAGGAGGATGTATCATGTTGACAAAAAACATCACAGTGGAGCTTCCGACAGACCACGAATCCAGACCGGTGGCGCTTTTGGTACAGGTAGCGAGCCAGTATGAGAGCGTAATTCATATGGAAAGCGGTTCTGTCCGTGCCAATGCCAAGAGCATTATGGGGATGATGGCCTTTGGCCTGAAGCGAGGCATGGAGGTTCGGGTGACAGTGGACGGAAAAGATGAGGCAGATGCTATGGCTGCAATAGAAAAACAGCTGGGTCGTGCCTGTTGATAGAGGCATCACAGGAAAGCAGCGCTGCGGTTTTATGGCAGCGCTGTTTTTAGTTGAAAAAGGAGGTATATCCATGGAATGTCAAACCAATCCGAAGAAGAAATTCAGATATCAGGCCGGGCTGTGGGGCCTGTTTTTGGGAAACTTGCTGCTGTTTGCAGCAGGCTGCGTCTCCATGGTTCTGGGATTTATCCCGGAATCGGTGCGAGGTTTCATGGCCATTGTGCTGGTGGTCCTTGTGGTCTGTTTCCTGCCTACCTTCCTGCTTTTAGTGCGGGGACTTGGACTGTCCGGCACACAGAGGGTCTTTCTGACCGACGGAACTCTTTTGTATATGAGCTGGGACGCCGATCGGGGCGAGGGCGGAGCCAGGCACAGGTTTTGCCGCATCTTTAAGGTTACGGATTACCAGGTAAAGAGAAATTCCATCGATATCAAGGCTTATGTCTGGTATGCTGAAAAGATCATGGTCCGGGACAGCCTGCCGGTGACGGACGGACAGCTGGGAGACATATCGGATATCTTTGCCGATGCCGAGCGGTGCCAGCGGGAGTTTTCCATCTGCCGCACGCTGGACCATGAGGAAGAGATTCTTGCCATGCTGGAGAGCCGCAGGCAGACGGCGGCGCAGCTGTAGACCCGGCAGGGAAAATGCGCCGGGGCTGCAAGGGGGAAGACCATGGGAGTGGCTTATTTACCGGCGGCTTTTTCGGCGTACTGGGTGGTTACCAGCTTATCATAGGGGACCCGTTCGGCAAGCTCTCCGGCCTCCTCCAGAATGCTCTGAAGCAGATCGAAGCTGCTCTCCTCAAAAACGGTGTCGTTTTTCCAGGTGTCCTGAGCAAGGTAACGTTCGACAATTACAGCAATGGTAGCCTCATCGGTTTCCGGAAACTGAGGGGCGATGACGGAGGCAATTTCCTGGGCGGTATGGCTGTTTACATAGTCCATGCCCTTCTGGATAGCGTTGGTAAAGCCCTGGATGATGTCGGGATGGCTCTCCATGTAGCTTTTTTGGGCGCTGTAGGCGGTATAAGGAACATAGCCGCTGGCTTCTCCCAGAGAGGCGACCACATAGCCGCTGCCCTCCTGCTCCAGCAAAGTAGCGTAGGGCTCGAATTCCACGGTAAAGTCGGCATCACTGCCGGGGAAAGCCGCTGCGGTCAGTCCAAAGGAAATGCTCTGATCGATGGTCAGATCTGCAGCCGGGTCCAGGCCGTTTTTCTTCAGTATATACTCGAATACCATTTGGGGCATTCCGCCTTTGCGTCCTCCCAGCACCAGAGACCCGGCCAGATCCGACCAGTCAAAGTTTTCTATCGGCTGGCGGGATACCAGGAAATTGCCGGCCCGCTGGGTAAGCTGGGAAAAGTTGATTACATAGTCCTCGGCCCCTTCGGCGTATACGTAGATACTGGCCTCGGAGCCCATGAAGCCGATCTGAGCGTCGCCGGAGATCAGAGAGGTCATGACCTTGTCGGCACCCCCGCTGTTTACCACCGTGAGATCAATGCCTTCCTCTTCAAAGTAGCCAAGTTCGATGGCGGCATACTGAGGGGCGTAGAAGATGGAATGAGCTACTTCGCTGAGGGTCACGGGAGTCAGGTCGCTCTGTGCGCCGCTGCATCCTGAGAGGGTCAGGGACAGGGCTGTAATCAGGGAGAGAAGCAGAGCTGTAATTTTTTTCATAAAGTCCTCCGTTTTTACATTTCAATACTACATCATATGACAGGGAAAGAAATGAGTGCCGAAAAGGGAAAATTATGCTATGATAATGCCGGAAATAATCCCGAATCGCAATATAAATAAATCTGCAAATAAAAAGTCAAGTAAGAAGGAGAAAATCATGAGATACGAAGTTGATACCCATACCCACACCATAGCCAGCGGACATGCCTACAGTACCATGGCGGAAATGGCCGCTGCTGCCAAGACGGCCGGGCTTGCCGCTCTGGCGATCACGGAGCATGGTCCTATGCTTCCGGGCAGCTGCCACCGGATTTACTTTCACAATTACAAATCTATAGACCGCCATGCTTTTGGTATAGAGCTTCTGCTGGGCTGTGAGATAAATATAGTCAGCTATGACGGGGCTTTGGATCTGGACAGAAAGAGTCTGGAAAAACTGGACATAGGCATAGCCAGTATCCACGATCACTGCTACAGTATCGGCACAAAGGCACAGAATACCCGCGCCTATTGCCGCGCCATGGAAAACCCGTATGTGGACATTATTGGACATCCCGATGACGGAAGAGTTCCGGTGGATTTCGAGGAGCTGGTGCGCTGCGCGAAGGATACCGGCAAGCTTTTGGAGCTGAATAATTCCTCCCTGAGTCCGGCAAATCCCAGGGAAAACGGATATGAGAACATGAAAACAATGCTGGTCTGCTGCGAGAGATACGGAGTGATGGTTTCTTTGGGCAGCGATGCTCATTTCTTCGACCGCGTGGGCCGTTTTGACGATGTGCAGGCGATTCTGGACGAGGTACATTTTCCAGAGGAGCTGATTGCCAATATTTCTGTGGACAGATTAAAGCAGCATCTTCATAAATTTCGCTAAAACCACTGGACTTTTAAACTTTAACATGTTAAAATAGCGACGGAATGAATTGATGAAGATTATTACCACAGGAGGATAAAATGAATAAAAAAATAAAAACAGAGGCGGTGGACCATCTGTTTCAGGCAGTCCTGGCGCTTAAATCTATTGATGAATGCTATGCCTTTTTCGAGGATGTATGTACGGTTAACGAGCTGCTGTCCTTATCGCAGCGCTATGAAGTGGCCAAGATGCTGCGGGAGAAAAAAACCTATCTGGAAATTGCCGAGCAGACCGGCGCTTCCACGGCCACGATCAGCCGGGTCAATCGTTCTCTGAATTACGGAAACGATGGCTATGATATGATATTTGAGCGTTTGGGAGAAGAGTAAGGCTCGCATCTGCGGCAGAAAGAGGGTGTCCCAAGGTTATGGATTATGAGAATCCATAGTCTTGGGACACCCTCTTATTTAAATCTTATTCAAATCTCGCAGACAAATCAATCCTTATCCCGGGAGGCTTTCTTGGAAGCCTTTTTTGTGTGGGCCAAGTGAGCATCCAGCTGAGAGGCAGCCATCTCGTCAATCAGGCATTCGATCATCTGTTTCTTCAGATAGACATCAAAGCCCAGCAGACTGATGAAGGCAAAACGCCGCAGCAGCTCCCGGTCCTCCTCCGGCGCATCGGTGAAGGTCTGGGAAGCCGTTTCGAAAATACTGGCCGCATTGTTTTGCAGAACCTCCAGCTGACTTTTCTCCAGCGAGAAGAGCTCCTCGTAGATATCGGTGAGGTTGAGGCCGGAAGAAGAGTTGAAATACTTCTCGTTCAGAGGAGTCATCAGCGTTTTGATGTCTCCGATGGACAGCAGGTTTTTATAGTAATAGATAAAAATCAGCATCAAAATATGCTCCCGGGAATATTTCTTTTTTTCGGGCGGGGGCAGAAGCTGGTTCTTGGCATAGTTGTTGATCATGGTCTTGGTCAGAACCTTGTCCTCAGGATAGCGTTTGGAGTGTTCCAGGTGCTGATCCATAAAGGTAGTGACCTGATCCATATACAGGTCGATATCCGGGATATCCTCGGGATGAATATAGTCAAGGTTCTTTATATAATCCATCATGAGCTGGAACATTTCTTCATTGCTTTTCATTTCATCACCTCTCTGCTCTATTATATAGTATTAAAAACTAGATGACAAGCAGAATTTATGGAATCATGGCGGTGAGGCGGACGCGTCCATTTTGAATTCGGAGGGTTACAGCTCCGCAGGCGGCGGTCACAAAAACGGAGATATTCCGGTCGTACAGCCGTTCCAGGGTATCAGGATGGGGATGTCCGTAGCGGTTGCCTGCGCCGCAGGAGATGACGGCCGCCGCAGGCTGAATCTGGTCTAGCAGTGCGGCCCCGGTGGAGGTGGAAGAACCGTGATGTCCCACCTTCAGAATCTGACAGGAGGAGATGCCGCGGGTCTTCAGCTCCTCTGCAACCAGTGTCTCCCCTTCCTCGCCGCAATCGCCGGTGAAGAGGATACGTATCCCCTGATATTCCAGAAGAAGAACCTGAGAAGCGCTGTTTAGGGAGGTATAGGCGGCAGCCTGAGAGGTTTGAGGCGGGGACGGCGCCAGACAGAGAAGAGAGAGATCCCGCAGAGTGAGGGAGGCTCCGGCAGAAAAAAGGTACAGAGGAATCTGGTATTTCTCCGCCAGGCTGAGAAATTGCCGGTAGGAGTCTTCGCCGGCGAGATGATCCGGCAGGTCGGGCAGAATCAGGGTGCCGATATCATAGCCGGCCTCCAAAAAGCCGGTGACTGCATTGGTGTGGTCCTCGTCGGTGTGGGAGATAAAGACATAGTCCAGTCGGCTGATTCGCTGTGATTCCAAAAAGGGAATCAGCCTTTGAGCTGCGGCGGAAGAAATATCGCTGCTGCCGCCGTCAATCAGGATAGCCGTCCCGTCGGAGGCCCGTAAAAAAGCGCAGTCGCCCTGTCCCACATCCAAAAAGGTGACGGTCAGACCGGTACGAGGCAGAGGAAGGAGCAGCACCGCCAGAGCGAGAAGACAGAGAAGAAGAGGTTTGAAACGAAGAGGTTTGAAATGAAGGGGGGTGAGACGAAGGGATCTGAGACAAAGGAGAAGGGCATTATGCCGTCTGAAAAATAAGCCCCATGAGGAGAGGGGGAGCCGGAAAGAAGGAAATCTGGACCGGAGGCGGCTGAGGGCAGCGATCAGGTCTTGGCCGCGGAGGAGGAGACAGAGAAGAGACAGCAGAATATAGTAGGCGGCGATGCGCGCCGGAGAGGGGCGGCCGCCCAGATAGGAGGCCAAAGGGAGAGAAACGGCCAGGGAGCACAGCTTTTCAAAAATCCAGAGGACTATGCGGCTGGGAATGAGTAAGAGGCTTCCCAGAGGCAGACTCACGAAAGACGCCAAAAGAGCGGCGGCAGCGCAGATAAATAAAGGAGCGGCAAGAGGGAGAACAACCAGATTGAGAAAGATACTGTAGACCGGATAGCGGAAAAAATGATAGAGAGTCACAGGCAGAAGGGCCAGCTGCAGGCCAAGACCAAAGAAAAAAGAATGTAAGATGCTGCGGCTAAACCGGGAGGCGAGGCGGCGAAACCGGAGGAAATAGGACCGGGGCAGAACGTCCTCCAGCTTCTCAAAGGCGGGGGCGAGACAGTCTGAGAGGCGGGAGGCCTGCGCTGCAAAGGCCGGACAGACCAGGCGGATCGCCAGTACCGCTCCATAGGAGAGCTGAAAGCCGGCCTGAAAAAGCATGGCGGGAGAGTCTATCAGAAAAAGAATGCCGGAGAGAGACAGAGCCGACAGAGAGTCGTAGCTTCGCTCAAAGAGAAAGGAGGCCGACAGGCAGACAAACATGACGGCAGCCCTCCCGGCCGACAGGCTTTGGCCGCACAGCTGCCAATATATTAAAGCCAGTATGGCCGCCAGAATTTTCTGAAGTTTGGGAGGCAGCCCAAAGCGGCGCGCCAGAATCAGACAGATGCTGCCTAGAAGGCTTACATGAAACCCGCTGACGGAGAGGATGTGAAGAATCCCCCCTTCCTCATATAGAGTCTGTATGCGCTCATCCAGATCCGAGCGGTCGCCCAAAATAAGAGCCCGCAGAATGGAGGCTGCGGCGCCGTCTTCACCGCAGATGAGCTCCAGGCGCCGGCCGAGAAATGCCTGGAGGCGAAGAAGGCCCTCGCGGAAGAAATCTGCGCTGTCGTCCGTTACGGTCAGATAATCGGCGGTGACCTGATAGGAAATCCGGCGGGACTGATTGTATCCATACCAGTTAAAATTGCTGGGATTACGGGCCGGTTCTGTGCCGGAGAGGCGTCCCAGGGCATGGATACAGTTGCCCGCCTGTACGGAAGGCAGAGAGGAGGGGCTGCCGCAAAATAAGGTGAGGGACAGACGGCTGCAATAATAGTTTTTGCCCTCATGCAGGAGCCGACAGTCTTCGAGGGTCAGAGACAGGCGATCATCCTGCGCTGAACGGGCCGATACCCGGCCGGTCACCTCCACCTGGTATTTTTCGCCCAGGGGGAAAACCGGATCGGGCCGGTAGGCGGCCGGATTGTACAGAAAGATTACCAGACAGACAAGACAGAAGAGAAAAAGCAGCGGACGTTTCATAGAGTCTCCTTTGGCGCAATGGCATAAAGCGGAGGAAGAAAAACATATAGTGTAAGAGCAGGCAAGAAGACAAGGGAAAAGAAAGGCGGGGAGGCGCACAGGATGGGACGAGGAAGGAGAGACAGACGGTGGCAGAGACGTGCGGCCGCTTTTCTGACGGTTATTCTTTTTACGGCAGGAGGCGGCTTTGTGTTGGGGCAGGAGAGCGAAGCGGGGCAGAGCCTTCTTGCGGCGGTGCGGGAGAGAGTGTTTTTTGACGCAGTATGCGCGGTGTCTCCGTTGGTGGGATACCTGCTGGAGGAGCCGCAGGAGGGAGGGGCAGATATCCCCTACAGTGAAGAAGCGCTGCAAAATGAGATGGAGGCCCTGCTTTTGGCTGAGCAGCAGGGGGGCGCCGCAGCTGGCGCCGAGGAAACCGAAGGCGCGCAGGAGAGTCAGAGCGACCCGGTGCAGGAGGTGTCAGGCTCCCCGGAAGGGGGAGCGACAGATACCTCGCAGAATCTTTTCCCGGAGGACGCCGACGAGATGCTGGGGACTCTGACTGAGCTGGACGCAGACCTGTTGGCAGAGATTGAGAGGGAAAACGAGGCCCTCAGGCAGCTGGCGGCAAGCGGACAGGGACAGTCTGCCGAAGCTGCCGGCGGAGAACTCACCCTTCCCTATACCATGGAACAGCTGAGTGATCTGAACTTTCTGCAGGAAAGCCTGTACAATGTTAACCAGAGCACAGCCGTGGACACCGATCTTTTGAATGCGGAGGCCATGCTGGGGCAGGACATGTCTCTGGCCAATCCGGACAGCGGCGGACCGAAGGTGCTGATTCATCATACCCATGCCACGGAATATTTTGCCGATTCGGATGAGTCGGACCCTTCGACTCTGATTGTGGGGGTGGGGAATTATCTGGAGGAGATTCTGGAGACAAAGTACGGAATCGAGACCATACACGATACCACCGTATATCCCTACAATGAGGCGTATTCCCAGGCGCTGGAGAATGTGGAACAGATTTTGGCGGAGAATCCCACAATCGAAGTGTTTATTGATCTGCACCGGGATTCGGGTGGTTCAAAAAAATATACCGTGGAGATCGACGGAAAGGAAACAGCCAACATTATGTTTTTTAATGGGATTTCCCGCAATCTGAACGGCCCTATTGATTATCTGGCCAATGAAAATCTGGATCAGAACCTGGCTTTCAGCTTTCAGCTGAAAATGGCGGGGGACAGCATGTATCCCGGACTGTGCAAGCGCAATTATATCAAATCCTATCGCTATAATCTGCATGTCCTTCCCAGGTCTGTGATTGTGGAGGTGGGGGATAACAACAATACGCTGCAGGAGGCCAAAAACGCCATGGAACCGCTGGCTGCGATTTTAAATTACGTGCTGAATGGTACGTGACGCAGGGAAATATATGCGAGAGAAAGATATATCTACGTTACAAATATAGCAGAAACATGGAGAAATGTAAACACTATGCTGCGGATAAGAATTGCGGATAAAAACGAAAAAAGTGTTTGGAAAAACGATTTTAGTGTGCCACAGACAGACATAGGTATGTTATGATAATAACAGATCAAGACTCTGGCGCGGGACAGTGCGGCGTTTTGGCGCTGCCTGGCCGGGGCATGACAAGAAAAAGGAGGAAACGTATCATGAAAAGAGTAGTAAGTTTGCTGCTCAGTCTGGCACTGGTGCTTTCTCTTGCCGGCTGCACATCCGGTACAGATACCACCCAGGCAGCGACGGATGCGGCTACGGAGGCGCAGGAGACTGCAGCTGAGACAGAGGCTGTGTCCGCAGGGATGACGGCTGGTACCTATACGGCATCGGCTATGGGAATGAACGATGAGGTGACTGTGGAAGTGGAGGTCAGCGAGAACGAGATTCTCTCTGTTACCGTTACAGAGGAGTCGGAGACTCCCGGTATCGGCGGTCCCCTTAAAAATGCGGACGGCGAGACCCTGGCCGGCGGCGGTGTTTCCCCGGTGGAGTCTGTACCGGAAGCTATTGTAGCTAATCAGAGCCTTTCTGTGGATACAGTGACAGGCGCTACGATCACATCCTATGCGGTGATCAATGCAGTGAGCGACTGCCTGGAGCAGGCAGGAGCAGATCCGGCTCAGTGGAAGACCGAGCCGGCGGCGGCAGATGCCGCTCAGGATCAGAGCGCTGACGTGGTAGTTGTAGGCGGCGGCGGAGCCGGACTGGCGGCTGCTATTTCGGCGTCCCAGGGCGGAGCCAGCGTAATCATCGTGGAGAAGAACGGCGAGGTAGGCGGCGACACACTGGTGTGCGGAGCTATTTACAATACGCCGGATGAGGCTCTTCAGAGCCAGGTGGAAATGACCGATGCTGTAAAGGCGACTGTGGAGTCTGCTCTGGCTGAAGAGCCGGTGAGTGAAGAGCACGCCGCTTTGCAGGCAGAGGTTCAGGCGCAGTGGGATGCTTATCAGGAAGAGGGACGTACGGACCTGTTTGACTCCCCTGAGTGGTATGCTCTGCAGACCTGGAACGGCGGCGACAAGGTTGCCGATCTGGATCTGGTCAAGGTGCTTTGCTACAACTCCTACGAGGGATTTCAGTGGATTGAGGATCTGGGCATGTCCTTCTCCGATATCATCGGACAGGGAGCCGGCTCTCTGTGGCAGAGAACCCACACCAGCACCATGTCCATGGGCACCGGCTTTATTTCTACCTATGTGGAGAATATTGAGGCCGATGACAATATTACGATTCTGACCGAGAGCACCGGCAAGTCCCTGGTGCAGGATGATGCCGGAAGAGTGACCGGCGTGGTCTGCACGGACAGAAACGGCAATGAATTTACCGTGAGCGCAGACATGGGCGTAATTCTGGCCACCGGCGGTTTTGCAGCCAACAGCGCCATGGTGGAGGAGTACAATACCTCCGGTAAATGGGAAGATTTGAGCGGAGTAGCTACAACCAACCGCTTCAGCTGCTCTCAGGGCGACGGTATCGCCATGGCCCTGGAGGCGGGCGCTTCTCTGACCGATATGGATCAGATTCAGCTGCTTTATCTGGGCAATACCCAGGATGGACAGCTGACCAAGTATCCGCCCAGAGATGTAAACGGTACGGATCAGGTTATCTTTATCAATAAGGAAGGCGAGCGTTTCGTCAGAGAGGACGGACGCCGCGACGAGATCTGCCTGGCTGTGATGGCTCAGACGGACAGTATGTTCTACATTCTGGAGTCGGCAGACGGAGCAGGCTATGTGGATATCACAGATCCTGACTGGAGATCGGCGGATGGATTTACCTTCCAGTATCTGGAGGAGAATGGATTTGTAGTGACTGCCGATACGCTGGAGGAGCTGGCGGAGAAGCTGGGCATGGATGCTGCGACGCTGCAGGCCACTGTGGATGCCTTTAACGCAGCTGCCGAGGGCGGAGAGGATGAGTTCGGCCGTACGCTGTATTCCACCACGCTGGAGAATGGCCCCTGGGTGGCTACGGCCCGCCAGGCCTGCGTCCATCACACCATGGGCGGCGTGACCATCGACACCGAGGCTCGTGTACTGGATGAGAACGGTCAGGCTATCGCCGGTCTGTATGCGGCAGGCGAGATTACCGGCGGCATCCATGGTTCCAACCGTCTGGGCGGCAATGCCGTAGTGGATACGGTGGTATTCGGCAAGCTGGCCGGCGAGACCGTTGTGAAGGATAACCAGTAAACGTCAAAAGAGACGGGACTGTTTAGACAGTCGCCACGGATCTGCAAAATAAACAGATGAAACTGACGCGAATGACAGTAATGGCAGGAAGATAAGGAAAGGGCGCCTGCGGCTTGAAACAGCGGGCGCCCTCCTTTGCTATCGCCGGCAAGGAGGGATCGGATTGGATATTAAACAGTTGATTACCTTTACTGCCCTGGCACGGGAGAAGCACTATATCAAGGTGGCGGAGCATCTGAATTATGCGCCTTCCACGCTGGCAAAGCATGTACATTCTCTGGAGGATGAGCTGGAGGCGCAGCTGGTGGAATATCGCGGCGGCCGGATTGAGCTGACAGCCGAGGGCAGAAGATTCATGCCTTATGCAGAAGAGATGCTGTCGGTCTATGAAAGATTGCAGGAAGAATTTAACCGGCAGAGCGCCGCGCCGGGCTGCATCCGTGTGGCAGGCGGAGAGCTGATGGTAGGCTTTGCCTTCGGAGATTTTTTCGGCGAGATGGAAAAGCTGGATGGCAGAACCAGCCTGCAGGTTAATTCCATCTGCTGTGCAAGAGTTCCCCAGTGGCTGGAGCAGCATGAGGTGGATATCGGCTTTGTCCAGGTGTTAGACCCCCAGGAGGAGGGACAGCAGGAGGTGGTCAGCCTCTTTGAAGAGGAGCTGTGCCTGATGGCTTCGCCGGAGCATCGTCTGGCAGGGGCGGAGAGCGTCTGCCTGTCGGATCTGGACCGGGAGAATTTTTCTTATACCTATGAGGATTGCTGCTTTACCGATGAATTCCGCCGCCGTTTGCAGCTGAGCGGCGCACAGCCTTCATCGGAGCTTTTTCTGGGCAGTATTCACGCGGTGATTCATACGGTGAAGGAGGATAACCGCCTGTGCCTGATTCCCTATGTCTGCGTGCCGAAGATTGCGCAGCTGGGGCTGGTTCGGCTCAACTGGCTGGATTCTTTCAAGATATACGATGTGATTCTGCTGCAAAAGGGAGTGTACCGCAGCAGCGGTATCAATTCTCTGATTCGGGCAGCCAGGGCCTATGCGGAACAGATGAAGAAACAAAAAGAGACAGAAGAAATTGTTCTGCTGTAGAACGGGAGGTGCTGTGCGCCTCCTATTTTTTTCTTGTCTGTCCCGGGCAGTCATGGTATACTTTTGATATTGTGGGGTAAAAGGCCTTTGCCCCGGAATGCCTTATTGGTTTAGGCGTTGCACAATATCACAAATATATTTGACAGGAGGACAGCTATGGTCATTGATCAGAGCAAAATCCGCAATTTTTGTATTATCGCCCATATTGATCACGGCAAATCCACGCTGGCCGACCGCATCATCGAGATGACCGGTCTTCTGACCAGCCGGGAGATGCAGGCGCAGGTGCTGGACAATATGGATCTGGAGCGGGAGAGAGGGATTACGATCAAATCCCAGGCGGTCCGTACGATATACAAAGCGAAGGACGGAGAGGAATACATCTTTAATCTTATTGATACCCCCGGGCATGTGGACTTTAACTATGAGGTGTCCAGGGCCCTTGCAGCCTGCGACGGGGCGATTCTGGTGGTGGACGCGGCCCAGGGCATTGAGGCCCAGACGCTGGCCAATGTGTATCTGGCCCTGGATCACGATCTGGATGTGATTCCGGTCATCAACAAGATCGATCTGCCCAGCGCCGAGCCAGCCCGCGTCATCGATGAGATCGAGGATGTGATCGGGCTGGAGGCTCAGGACGCTCCCCAGATTTCGGCCAAGACAGGCTTGAACTGCGAGGATGTGCTGGAGGCTATCGTACACAAGCTGCCGGCTCCCAAGGGAGATCCCCAGGCGCCCCTCAAGGCCCTGATTTTTGATTCGGTATATGATTCTTACAAGGGCGTTATCGTCTTCTTTCGGATTGTGGACGGCACGGTGCGAAAGGGGATGCGTATCCGGATGATGGCCACCGGGGCTGAGTTTGAGGTGGTGGAGGTAGGCTATTTTGGCGCAGGTCAGTTTATTCCCTGCGATGAGCTGCCGGCGGGCATGGTGGGCTATCTGACCGCCAGCATCAAAAATGTCCGGGAGACCCGTGTGGGCGATACGGTGACGCAGGCGGACAGGCCCTGCGACGAGCCTCTGCCGGGTTATAAGAAGGTAACGCCCATGGTCTACTGCGGCATGTATCCGGCGGATGGAGCCAAGTACGGAGATCTGCGGGATGCCCTGGAAAAGCTTCAGCTAAACGATGCCTCTCTAAGCTTTGAACCGGAGACCTCGGTAGCTTTGGGCTTTGGCTTCCGCTGCGGTTTTTTGGGACTTCTGCATCTGGAGATCATTCAGGAAAGACTGGAGAGAGAGTACAATCTGGATCTGGTGACGACTGCGCCTTCGGTTATCTATAAGGTCTATAAGACCAACGGGGAAGTCATCGACCTGACCAACCCGACCAATCTGCCGGACCCGGCGGAGATCGAGCATATGGAGGAACCGGTGGTATCGGCGGAGATTATGGTGACTACGGAGTACATCGGGGCCATTATGGAGCTGTGCCAGGAACGCCGGGGCGTGTATATCGGTATGGAATATATGGAGGAGACGCGCGCGCTGCTCAAATATGAGCTGCCCCTCAATGAGATCATCTATGATTTCTTTGACGCGCTGAAATCCCGTTCCCGCGGCTATGCCTCCTTTGACTATGAGATCAAGGGTTATGAGCCCTCCAGACTGGTCAAGCTGGATATTCTGATCAATAAAGAAGAGGTGGACGCGCTCTCCTTTATTGTCCATGAGGATACGGCCTACGAGAGAGGCCGCAGAATGTGTGAAAAGCTCAAGGAGGAGATTCCCCGCCACCTGTTCGAAATTCCGATTCAGGCGGCCATCGGCAGCAAGATCATCGCCAGAGAGACGGTCAAGGCTGTGCGTAAGGACGTGCTGGCCAAGTGCTACGGCGGCGACATTACGAGAAAGAAGAAGCTGCTGGAAAAGCAGAAGGAAGGCAAGAAGCGTATGCGTCAGATCGGCAATGTGGAGATTCCGCAGAAAGCCTTTATGAGCGTACTGAAGCTGGACGACAGATAAAAGAAGGGCAAGGACGGTTATGGGCATCGTATGTGTGGGGCAGTGCGGTTATGATATGATTTTCTGCATTCCCGGCCGGATTACAGAGAATGTGAAGGCTCGGATTACAGAAAAATATGAGCTGGCGGGAGGACCGGCGGCCTGTGCGGCGGCTCTGACCGGTCTGTGGGGCGCGCCCACCCGGCTGGTGTCCCGTGTGGGCGACGATCTTTTTGGGGAGGCGACCTTAAGGGCCCTGAGACGTTTCGGTGTGGATACAGGCTATGTGAAGCAGTTTGCCGGAGCAGAGTCCTCCCGCAGCGTCATTATCCGCCACTGTGACAATGGCAACCGTACGGGCTTTAATTATCCGGGAACACTGGGAGGCGGGGAGCTTCCCCTGCCGGATGCGTGGGACGTGCTTCTTTTGGACGGTCATGAGCCGGAGACTTCCTGGAAGGCTCTTGCGGCAAGGCCGGAGGCGGTCAGCATTTTGGACGGCGGGACTGCCAGAGAGGAGACGCTGCGGCTTGCCGGGGCGGTGGACTATCTGGTCTGTTCGGAGGTTTTTGCCTCCGGCTTCTGCGGGGAGAGCATCCGGCTGGAGCAGCCGGAACGCCTGGCAGATATATTTGAGAGACTGGGCAGGCTGGCTCCGCATGTGGCGGTGACGCTGGGAGAGCGGGGGCTGGTGTATCAGGAGGAGGGGCATTTGTATCACATGCCCGCCTTTGCAGTGGATACGGCAGACACTCTGGGGGCCGGAGATATCTTTCACGGCGCCTTTGCCTACGGTCTCCATGAAAAGCTTGGTCTGGCGGAGGCGCTGCGCCTTGCAAGCGCCGCCGCGGCCATGAGCGTTGGAAAAATCGGAGGCATGTCCTCGATCCCGGAGCTTTCACAGGTACAGGCCTTCCTGAAAGACAGAGACAGGGAGGGCAGGGCCAGACTTCTGCGGTGAGAACCCTGCGGTAAGAGCCTGAGGGGGCGGAACCGTTAATATTCTTAATAGCCTCTTTTGCGCACAATCCTGGCGCAGGACGGAATCAGGAGGATACACAGCAGCAGCCGCAGCAGCGCGGCGAAAAGCGCCGCCTGCCATTCTGTGGATATGGGAAAGAACATCCACAAATTGCCGGTGAAGGAATAAACCGCTGCCGCCGCCAGCCAGGCCGGCAGCTTCAGGCCCCGCCGTCCAAAGAGCAGATAGAAGAACAGATAAAAGCACGGCATAATAACGGCCAGGTTAAGAAAATGAACAGGCAGAGGCGCCGAGTCTGCCAGGACCAATTGAAAATAGCTGGTTCCCCCGTGGGCAAATTTGCGCATCAGCGCAGTGCCTGCCGCTGCCTGAAGGCAGAGGGGAAATATGGAGACCAGGTTGAGGAAAAGGCCGGACAGAATCTGTTTTTCTGTGGATATGCCCGTCAGCTGTTCCAGCGTGCGTCTGTTGGTAAACCATGGAGCTCCCAGTACAAAGGTCGGATAGAAGAACAGGCAGGCGCCCGCCAGGAAAAAAATCATGTTAAACAATAGAATCAGGAAGTTCAGATTGGAGCTGCCGGCTATCCGGGTACAGATGCTCTGAGGGAGCACAAGGACGACCAGATCCGTAACAAGCCACAAAACCAAAGGGACACGGGCGGAATACAGCCTCCGTCTTCCATGCCAGCGCACATATTTCAAACATTCATTCATCGTCTTTCCCCTCCTTGCAATTCTCTTTTCCCCCAGTCGTTTTTGTTTTTTCCAGAAAATAATTTTCCACAGAGAGCTTATACTGCGCGCGGATCTGCTCTGTTTCAATCTGCGAGGCGGTGTGCCGATGCAGAATAATCAGTTCGTCCAGCATGTATTGAAGCTCGTCCAGATGGTGGGTGGCCATCATCAGAGTGCTTCCTTCCGGCATACATTTCAGTAAAAAGTGGCGGATGTCGCGGCGAAGAGCCGGTTCAATATGGCTTAAGGGTTCGTCGGCCAGATAGAGACCGGCCCGGCGGGAGAGACCGAGACTCAGGGCAAGCAGGGTGGTCTGACCGGTGGAGAGCCTGTAGAGCGATCGTCTCTGGGGAAGCTTCAGAGAGTCGAGCAGCTCCTCCGCCTGCCTCCTGTCAAAATCATCAAAGAAATTGCGGTAGTAGATGAGCAGTTCTCTGGCGTTCATCCAGCTGGGAATCTGTTCGGGCGTAAGGCAGTAGGAGACGGGACTGCGTTCGTCCAGGCAAAAACGCCGGATGGTTCCCGCGGCGGGACTTAAGAATCCGGCGGCCAGCTTTAAAAGGGTGCTTTTGCCGGAACCGTTGCCTCCGGCCACGCCAATAATCCGACCGGCCCGCACGTTTATATCAATTTGACTGAGCAGAGGTCTTTTATCATAGGAAAAGCTTACTTTGTCCATCTGCAAAAGCAGATCCTGCGCGTAATCAGCTGCCATTGTTTCTTCCCTCCTCCTTTTCTTCCTGGTCGAGTTCTTCCATACATTCTTGAATCAGCCGCAGAATTTCCTCCTTCGAAAGCCCCAGCTGCCGCAGCCTGGCGGTGAAGCGCCGCGCCTGACTTTTGAGGAGCTGCCTGGCGTCGGTGGGCTGCAGAGCAGGATTGACAAAGCTCCCGATCCCCTTTTTGGTGACGATGAGCCCCTGGGACTCCAGATACTGGATTGCCCGGTGCATGGTCAGCGGAGAAACTTCGTAAAATAAAGCGTATTCCCGGACAGATTTGAGCCGGTCGCCGGGCTGATATTTGCCGCTGATAATTTCCTCGCGGATCAGGCCGCCGATCTGGATATAGATGGGTGCCGCCGCATCAAAGTTCATGGGCGCATCGCCCCCTTTCTTTTTGCAAGACTATGCCGTCATACTGCCGTATATTTATGTATTTATACTGTTATACTTATGTATAACAGTATAACGCTCCAGGCGAACGGCTGTCAAGGGACGACATGGAAACCAGACCCTTGCGGGGATACTGTTTTTGGTGTATGATTGCTGTAAAACAGTTTTTGCCCGCAGACATTTTACCGTACTCCAGCGATAATAAGGCAGGAGAGGGCAGGAGTAAGCGCAGGGGAAGAGAGAAGAAAAGAGGAGAAAACCATGGCCTTTACGCATCTGCATGTGCATACGGAGTACAGTCTCCTGGACGGCTCCGCAAAGATAAAAGAACTGGTGGCCAGAGCCAAGGAGCTGGGGATGGACAGCCTGG
>CALWLM010000016.1 GCA_944381515.1 uncultured Lachnospiraceae bacterium
CTCTGCGCTTCAGGCTGAAGGAATGCCGCCGCCTGTACCAGGAGGCCAGCCGCAGGCAGTGGGACTGGGAACAGGCTCTCGAAAAGCTGCAGGATACCGAAGAGGAATTGGCCGCCCTGAAAGAAAAGGCCGCCGCGCAGGACAATATTCGTCTGGATATACAGGCTATCGGCCTTGCCATGTCTGCCCTGACCCGGCTGGCCGGAATGCAGACCTCCCGTCTGGGCCCCCGGCTGGACCGCTCTCTGTCCCGGATTTTGTCCGGTCTGACCGGCGGCGCTTACCAGGAGCTCTCCATCGACGACAGTCTGAATCTGTCTGTGCGCGCCGACGGCCGCACCGTCCTCGCCTCTTCTCTCAGTCAGGGAACACTGGAGCAGATCTGGCTGGCTCTGCGCCTGGCCGCCATAGATGTGCTTTTCCCCCAGGGGGGAATGCCCCTGCTCCTGGACGATTGTTTCCTGGCTTATGACGACGACCGCCTGACTCATACCCTGAGATGGCTGGCGGAAAACTATTCCGGACAGGTTTTTATCTTTACCTGCCAAAAAAGGGAAGCCGCCCTCCTGAAAGAAGAGCAGATTCCCTTTACCCTGGTTGAACTATAAAGCTTTTCAGCGTAAGTATTCCGAGAAACTTACAGGCGGTTTCGCCCCAAAAGGCAGGCCGCCTGTAACTCAAACCCACTTCATATAAGCGCGGAAGGCCGACGGAAGCGCATAGCTCTCTTTCATCTGTTCGCTGTCTACGTAGAGAAAATCCGCCGCTTTCACCTTATCCGCCTCATCTCCTTCCGGCATATCCTCTCCGCCGCCAGCAGGGGCCAGCTGCACCAGGTAGCCCTCCATCTCCCATTCCACATGGCTGAATACATGACGGGCGCGCCCCGCCTCTTCTATGCGCAGAGGCACAAGTCCCAGGCCGTCCAGATATTTCCGGACTCCTTCCTCCCCCACAAAACCATCCAGAGAAGGAAACTCATACATCCCTGCTAACAAGCCTTTGGCCGGACGGCGGCGGATCGCAGTCCTGCGGCCTGTCCCATCTTCCCGCCAAAGGAGCAGCACGGTCCGCTCCTCCCTGCGCCGGGGTCCCGCCGCCGCTTTCACCGGCAGCTCCTCCTCAATTCCCTGGCGATGCGCTTCACACAGGGCCTCTAGCGGACATTTCTCACAGAGGGGACGGCCGCCCGGCAGACAGACTGTTTCTCCCAGTTCCATGATTCCTTCGTTAAATTCTCCCGGACAGTCCTGCGGCATGGCTGCGGCCAACAGCTTCCAGGCCTTTTTCTTTGCCGCCGGCTGACCGATATCCTCCCGGTCCGCCAAAAGCCGCGCCAGTACCCGCAATACGTTCCCATCCACTGCCGGCACTGCCTGGCCATAGGCAATCGAGGCTATGGCTCCGGCCGTATAGGGCCCTATTCCCGGCAGCTTGACCAGTTTGTCATAATCGGATGGCAGACGGCCGCCGTATTCCTCCATCACCTGCCTGGCGCACTTTTGCAGATTCCGGGCCCGGCTGTAATAACCCAGGCCCTCCCACAGCTTTAAGAGCCTTTCTTCCGGAACGCAGGCCAGAGAATTTATGTCCGGCAGTTCCTCCATAAATCTGGCGTAGTAAGGCCGCACTGCCTCAATACGGGTCTGCTGCAGCATAATCTCTGAAATCCAGATACGATATGCCTCCCGGTCCTTTCTCCACGGCAGTTCTCTGCCCTCCTGCCGGTACCAGGCCACCAAAAGCTCTGCCGCCCGGGCTATGATTTTCTGTTTCTCTGCGTTAATATGCTCTGTCTCCCTGCGCTTGGTCATCCTTACTCCCCATTACAGGGAGGTGCGCTTACACACACCTCCCTGTTTTTTGTCTGCTGATTTTTTATTTTATGATTCTTTATTTTATGATTTTCAATCGGTCTGCGCTGTATTTTCCGCCAGAGTAACATCCACCGTCACCAGCTGGCCTTCTCTCTCCACCAAGATCGTGATCACATTGCCCGGCTCATACTCTGAAAGCGCTGTGGACAGTTCGTCTGTTGTGGTAATTACCTGATCGCCGGCGCTGATGATCCGGTCGCCAGCCTCCAAAAGTCCGTCTGAGGCTCCTCCCTCTACTACGGATCTTACATAAACGCCCGGCTGATAGCCCGTCATCTGGGCCGTCATGTTATCAATCTCCGTAACAACAATGTTCAAAACGGCGCGGTTGCTGCTCTGCGTTACAGAAGAATCTCCGTTGGGATCGGTATAGCTGCCATCGGTAATCAAAGCCTGGGCAATCTCCTGCGCTTTATTGATCGGAATAGCAAAGCCCAGTCCCTCCTGATTTTCTCCGGAGCTCTTGGCATTTACGACTCCAATCAGCTCACCGCGGCTGTTAAACAGGCCGCCGCCGGAATTACCGGGGCTGACCGCTGCGCTCGTCTGCATAACGTCCAGGGTAATGGTTCCGGTCTGATTGCCGTTGGCATCCTCCAAAGCTACAGTGATCGTTCTCTGCGTAGCGCTGATAATACCGTCCGTCATAGTACCGCCAAGAGTTCCGCCCGGGTTGCCTACTGCATATACGGTCTCGCCCAGCTGAACCTGATCACTGTCGCCCAGGACGGCTGCCTGCAGGCCTTCCGCCTCAATCTTCAAAACCGCAATATCGCCATTCTCATAGCTGCCTACTACCGTTGCGTCATATTCCGTTCCATCGGATGTGGTCACAACAATGGTGTCCGCACCGGTTATCACATGGGCGCAGGTCAGAATATATCCGTCTGAACTGATGATGATGCCGCTGCCGGCGCCGCTGCTGACCTGGGCGCCAAACCAGTACTGATTGAGCACCATCTGCTCCGTTGTAATGGATACCACGCTGGGACTGATTGCTGCGGCCACCTCTGTACCGGACATTTCCCCGCCGGATTCACCGGAATCACTGCTGCCGGAGCCGGAATTTCCGGAGGTCACCTGCTGAATAACCACTTTTTGTATATTTTCATTGGCTATGGTCGCCCCTGCATAGCCGCCGCCAAAACCAACGGCTGCGGCCAGCACCAGAATACCCAGCGCCTTCCAGAAGCCTCTCTTCTTCCGCTTGCCGGAGGCCGGCTTTTCTTTTTTCTTTCCAGAGGCCTGTACCGGTTCAGCGGCACCTGATGCCTCTTCCCAGGCGCTGCCCCCGATGCTCTCTCCTCTATTTCCCGCAGCTTCCGCATTCTCTGTGTTTCCTATGTTTCCTATGTTTCCTGTGTTCTCCGTCTTCTCTCTGTTCTCTGTATCCTCTGTGTTTTCTATGTTTTCTGTATTTTCCTGTCTGTTCAGTTCTTCATTGGGATTGTAACTCATCATCTATTTCCTCGCTTTCTGCTGTAATTTATCTCGTTTCTCGGAAAAAGCTCTCCTTTCAGCGCAATAATTTCTAATAGCACGCTTTTGAATTTCTTTTCAAAAACCTGCCCCTTCTCTTCGCCTCAGGTTCGCCTTATCCGGTATCGTACCGCTACAACGTGCGGCACACCTTTTTCAAAAGAATCAAAAAAATCTCTCTCTCCGCATCAGTCAGTCCAGACAAAAGCGCCTCTTCCGCGCACTGCATATCCTGGTCTGCACGTTGACAGCATCCCACTCCCTGGGGCGTAATCTGCACCATTTTGACTCTCCTGTCATCCATGCTGCCGAAAGTCTTAACCAGCTCTTTCTGCTCCAGCCGGCTTACAATTCCGGCTACAGTGGACTGGGCCACATGAAGCAGGTGTTCCAGCTCCTTTAAAGAAAGCTGTCCATCCGCAGAACCGTCGAGTGCTGACAGAGCATTGTACTGGGCCATCGTGATATCATAAGATCTCATGGAGTTGTTCGTGTTTCTCTCAAGCTCGTCATGAATCTGCTTAATCAACGTCCCGCATATACTCTGACCTGCCATATCTTCACCTCCTGTCGGATGAGGCCATGATAACACTCCCCCACCCAAATGTCAACAGCTAGCTTTTGAATTTTCTGTGAAAGCTCC
>CALWLM010000017.1 GCA_944381515.1 uncultured Lachnospiraceae bacterium
GCTTCAACAAGGTCTTCGGCTATTATCTGGAGGTTACCAACTCCTTTAAGGAACTGGTGCCGGACCGCTATATCCGCAAGCAGACGCTGACCAATGCGGAGCGCTACACAACGCCGGAGCTAAAGGAACTGGAGGAAGTGATTCTGGGGGCGGAGGACAAGCTCTACGTACTGGAATATAATCTGTTCTGCCAGGTCCGCGACCAGATCGCCTCTCAGGTGGTGCGGATTCAAAAGAGCGCCAAAGCCATTGCCTGTCTGGACGTGCTGGTATCTCTGGCTGTTGTAGCCGAACAGAATAATTACGTGCGTCCTTCCATCAATGAGAAGGGAATCATTGAAATCAAGGACGGCCGCCATCCGGTGGTGGAGAAGATGATCCGGGACGATCTCTTTATTGCCAACGACACGCTGCTGGACAACAACCGCAACCGTATCGCCGTGATCACCGGTCCCAATATGGCCGGAAAATCCACCTACATGCGTCAGGTGGCCCTGATTACGCTGATGGCTCAGATTGGCTCCTTTGTGCCGGCTTCCAGCGCCAACATTGGGATTTGCGACCGGATCTTTACCCGGGTAGGCGCTTCCGACGATCTGGCCAGCGGCCAGAGCACCTTTATGGTGGAGATGACGGAGGTGGCCAATATTCTGCGCAACGCCACCCGAAACAGCCTGCTGATCTTAGACGAGATCGGACGCGGCACCAGCACTTTTGACGGCCTGAGCATCGCCTGGGCCGTAATCGAATATATCAGCAATACCAAGACGCTGGGGGCCAAGACTCTCTTTGCCACCCATTATCATGAGCTGACTGAGCTGGAAGGCACTTTAAGCGGCGTTAAAAATTACTGTATTGCTGTCAAGGAGCTGGGCGACGACATTGTATTTCTGCGTAAAATCATCCGGGGCGGGGCAGACCGCAGCTACGGCATACAGGTGGCGAGGCTGGCCGGTATTCCGGAGCCGGTGATTGCCCGGGCCAAGGAGCTGGCCGAAGAGCTCTCCGACGCCGACATCACGGTGCGTTCCCGGGAGATCGCCCATTCAAAATCCGCACCGGCCAAGAAGGCAGTCCATCTGGATGAGGTGGATTTGGAGCAGATGACTCTCTTTGATACGGTAAAGGAGGACGATATTCTAAAGGAGCTGCAGGAGCTGGAGCTGGCCGCCATGACGCCCATCGACGCTTTAAATACCCTCTACCGGCTGCAGAACACCTTGAAGAACCGCTGGCAGAGCACAGGCGGGCAGACCTGCGGGAAGCAGGGGCAGAACAATTCATAAAACAGGCTCATATAAACAAGCCCAAAGGGAACGTGTGAATCTAAGAAAGAGTAAAAGACATGGGAAAAATCTTAGTTCTTGATCAGGAAACCATCAATCAGATTGCGGCGGGTGAGGTGATCGAGCGCCCTTCCTCCGTAGTCAAGGAGCTGGTGGAAAACGCTATGGACGCCGGCTCCACTGCCATTACCGTGGAGATTCGCGACGGCGGGATCGCCTTTATCCGGGTAACCGACAACGGCAGCGGTTTTCTCCGGGAGGATATTGCCTTAGCCTTTCTGCGCCATTCCACCAGCAAGATTCGGGGCGTGGAGGATCTTTTGTGCGTAGGCTCCCTGGGTTTTCGCGGGGAGGCTCTCTCCAGTATCGCCGCCGTGGCCCGGGTGGAGCTTGTGACCTGCGCTTCCGGCCAGACGGTGGGCAGCCGTTACCGCATCGAGGGCGGGGCTGAGATTGGACTGGAGGAGGTAGGAGCCCCGGAGGGTACTACCATCGTAGTGCGCGATCTTTTTTATAATACCCCGGTACGGCGCAAGTTTTTAAAGTCCGCGGCCACAGAAGGGGCCTATATCAGCGATCTGATGCAGCGGCTGGCGCTGTCCCATCCGGACGTATCCTTCCGCCTGATCGTAAACGGACAGACGAAGCTCCATACGGCGGGCAGCCATAATCTGAAGGATATCATTTACTCGGCTTTCGGACGGGACGTAGCCGCCAACCTGATTCCTCTGGAGGCCCAGGGCAGTATTTTGTCCGTTCGGGGATATATTGGAAAGCCGCTGATTGCCAGAGGAAATCGCAGCTATGAGATCTATTTTATCAATGGGCGGTATATCCGCAGCAATATTATAAACAAGGCCATTGAGGACGGCTACAAGAGCTTCCTGATGCAGCATAAATATCCGTTAACGGTTCTCCATCTGAATGTGGAGCCGGAGTTTTTGGATGTGAACGTACATCCTACCAAGATGGAGCTGCGCTTCCGGGGAGAGCAGGAAATCTATGGTTTTCTGACCGGCGCGGTCCGGGACGCCCTGTTTGGCCGGGAGCTGATTCCTAGGGCAGAGCTGCCGGAGCCGGCTGCACCCGTCCAGACTCCGGACCGGGAGCCCTTAAGCAAAGCGCCGGCTGGCAGCGGAGCCGCTTCTTTATCCCGGCAGGAGGCTGCGCCTCCGGAGCCCTTTGAGGCCCGCCGTCTGGAGGCCCTGAAGCGTCTGAAAAGCGCGGAGCGGGCCCGCTATCAGGAAAGGCCAGCCGGAGAGACCGTTATGGAGACTGGCACAGACCGTAAGGAAGGAAATATTCTGCGGGAGACGGCCTCCTATCAGGCAAAGGGGCAGACAGCCCCGAAGCAGACAGAGCAGCAGACAGAGCAGATGGACTTGCAGATACCGGCCCTGGAGCCGGAGACAGAAACGGAATCGAGGACGGCAGTTCCTTTGGCAAAGGAGGCGGTCCGATCGGCGCCTCAGGCCGGGAAGGGAGAAAATATCGCCTATACCCAGCAGAGTCTGTTTGAGGACCGGCTGATGACGCCGGAGAAAAAAAAGCAGTTTCGTCTGATCGGTCAGCTCTTTGACACTTACTGGCTGCTGCAGGCGGACCGGGAATTTTTGATTATCGACCAGCATGCGGCCCATGAAAAGGTGCTTTATGAGCGCACCATGGAGCAGCTCTCCCATGAGTCGATTCCGGCCCAGCAGCTGGCTCCGCCTCTGATACTGACCTTGTCTCCCTTGGAGATGGAAACAGTAGAAAACAACCGGGCCGTCTTTGAACGAATGGGCTTTTCCATTGAGCCCTTCGGCGGGCGGGAATATGCGGTCTACAGTGTGCCAAACCATCTGTTTGGCATAGCCGACCGGGATCTTTTGATGGAAATGATCGACGAGCTGTCGGCGGAAGGGGGAAAGGCTACGCTGACGCTTTTGACGGAGCGAGTGGCGTCCGCCTCCTGCAAGGCGGCGGTAAAGGGCAACAGCCGTCTCTCCTTCGCAGAGGCCGACGAGCTTTTGTCGGAGCTTCTGACGCTGAAAAATCCTTATACCTGTCCTCACGGCAGGCCGGTAATCATATCCATGAGTCAATATGAGCTGGAGAAAAAATTCAAGAGGGTTCTTTGAGTTTGAAAATATTTTAAGCATAATGGAAAAGAGGTATAAGAAATCATGTCTGAAAACGGTGAACAACGTACGAGGCGCAGGGTAAGCCATGCGGAGGCTGCGGCGGTGGCCATGACGGAGGGGTCCATTGCAGGAAGTATGCTCCGCTTTGCCGTCCCTCTGTTTTTGGGGCAGCTGCTGCAGCAGTTTTATAATATGGCCGACGCCTGGGTAGTGGGCAACTTTGTGGACAATAACGCCTTTGCCGCAGTCAGTTCCGGAGGAAACCTGACTTTCCTGATCAT
The DNA here is from genome assembly GCA_944381515.1 of uncultured Lachnospiraceae bacterium. Lineage (GTDB taxonomy): Bacteria > Bacillota > Clostridia > Lachnospirales > Lachnospiraceae > RGIG7193. The sequence continues at coordinate 3,694 of CALWLM010000017.1, forward strand.
CGGTTTCTTCAACGGAATTGCCATCGGCGGCGGCGTGGTAATCTCCCGGTACTACGGGGCGCAGGATAAGGAAAATGTCCAGAGAGCCATTCACACCAACTTCCTGTTTGGTATTTTGGCCTCCATCGTGGCCACTGTCGCGGGGCTTTTGCTGGTCCCTCAGATTCTGGTTTGGATGAATACGCCTGAGAGCGTACTTCCGGATTCCCTGACTTACTTTCGGATCTATTTTGCCGGAGTGAGCACGGTGGTTCTCTACAACATCTGCATGGCTGTCATGCGGGCGCTGGGAGACAGTCTCCACCCTCTCTATTATCTGATTATCTCAACGGTGGTCAATATAATCCTGGATCTGCTGTTTGTGGCGGTATTTCACTGGGGCGTGGGAGGAGCGGCCATTGCCACGGTTATTGCCCAGGGCCTGAGCACGGTGCTCTGCATTGTACGGATGTGCCGCCTGAAGGATTACACCCGTCTGGATTTCCGCCAGCTGCGTTTCCACAAGGACATGATGCTGAAGGTGGTCCGCCAGGGACTTCCCACCGGCATCCAGAACTCCGTTATCAGTGTGGGAAATCTGGTGGTACAGACCAATATCAATTCCTTCGGAGCCTTTGCCATGTCCGGTCATGGCGCCTATTCCAAGGTGGAAGGCATCGTTTTTCTGCCGATTACCAGTATTTCCATGGCCCTTCCCACCTTTATCAGTCAGAATCTGGGCGCCAAAAAATATGAGCGGGCCAAGAGGGGGGCGGTCTTTGGCATTTTGTCCGGTATGATACTGGCGGAGCTGGTAGGCATTGCCTTTTTCTTTGGGGCGGAATATGCTCTGCGGTTCTTTGTGGATTCTGCGGAGGCAGTTTCCTACGGCGTCATTCACACCAGAACCGTATGCCTTTTCTTCTTCCTGCTGGCCTTTTCCCACTGCGCGGCCGGCGTGCTGCGCGGCTGCGGAAAGTCCTTTATTCCCATGATTACCATGCTGTCCTTCTGGTGCGGCGTACGGATTATCTATGTGACCATTGCCCTGAAATTTTTCCCGGTGTTTCGGACGATCTCCTGGGCCTACCCTCTGACCTGGTTTTTGAGTTCGCTGGTATTTCTGGGTTTCCTTGTCAAGTCCGACTGGACTAAAGGCCTGGAAATGTGACGCTGCCTGCTGTCCCGGGGCTTTTCAAGCAAAAAGGGCTTGTCTTCCGGATAGAGGGACAGTATAATAATGGCAGGACATTTGTCTTATTAGGAGGTTTTTATGAACGTTTCAGATTCTATACGTTATATTGGAGTATATGACGATGCCATCGATCTGTTCGAGGGCCAGTATCCGGTTCCCCGGGGGATTTCTTATAATTCCTACCTGATTCTGGATGAAAAGGTGGCCCTGATGGATACGGTGGATCACCGGGCCACGGAAAAATGGCTCGCCAATCTCTCGGAGGCTTTGGACGGCAGGAGGATCGATTACCTGATTGTTTCCCATATGGAGCCGGATCATGCGGGCAGCCTGCAAAGGGTGGCCGAGCTTTATCCGGAGATGACGATTGTGGGGAATGCCAAGACCTTTCCGATGATTTCGCAGTTTTTCCCGCTGGATCTGACCGGGAGGACCCTGGTAGTCAAGGAAGGAGATACCCTTTCTCTGGGAGAGCATACTCTGACCTTTACAATGGCGCCTATGGTTCACTGGCCTGAGGTTATGATGAGCTATGAATCAAAGGAGAAGATCGTATTTGCGGCAGACGCCTTTGGACGCTTTGGCGATCCTGATTCCGGGGAGGATTGGACGAACGAGGCCAGACGGTATTTCATCAATATCGTAGGCAAATACGGCGTCCAGGTTCAGGCTGTTCTAAAGAAGCTGGCAGGCCTGGAGGTGTCGATGATCTGCCCTCTGCACGGCCCTATTTTGAAGGATAATCTGGGCTTTTATATCGGTCTTTACGATACCTGGAGCAGCTATCGTCCGGAAGAGAAGGGCGTTCTGGTCGCCTACGCCTCGATCCACGGCCATACGGCTGAGGCGGCCGCCTATCTGGCTGAGCAGCTGGAAGCAAAAGGGGAGAAGGTCTGCCTGATGAATTTGGGACGGGCGGATCTGTCGGAGGCTGTGGCGCAGGCATTTCGCTTTGACCGGATGGTGCTGGCCTGCTCCACGTATGACGGAGGCATTTTTACCCCCATGGACGCTTTCCTGCACAGGCTGAAGGCCAAGTCCTATCAGAACCGCACGGTTTATCTGATTGAAAACGGTACCTGGGCTCCGATGGCGGCTAAGCAGATGCGGGCCGCTCTTGAAGAGATGAAGAACATCACCGTTGCCGAGCCGGTGATTACGATTCGCTCCGCAATGAACGATACGGTAAAAGAGGCTCTTGCTTCTCTGATCTGAGCGGATCTGAGATCTGACCTCTGAAATCCGTACAAAGTGAGTAACAGGGAGAGAGTATGGGAAAAGAAAAAGAAAAGAATGTACAGTCTGCGGAGGCAGAGGAATCCCCTCTTGCCGGAATGAATATCGATGCAGAGCAGATCAAAAAGGATATAGACAGCGGCAAGGCGTTCCGTCGTGGGAATCAGTACCCTTATGCGGTATTTATTATCTGCGGGGCGGCGGCTGTCGGTCATCTGCTGGGTTCCTATGTTTTCCATGATACGCTGGTTTGGACTTCCGCCGGTATGGCGGTAGGAATTATCCTTTCTGTCGTGTACGGACGGGTATACGCCAAAAAAGACACTCCAGAGAGCGAGAAGGCTTGAGACGGTCAGGCCGCTGCGATCAGGCACAAAAGAGGTGCTTCCTTGCGGCGGCCTGTCGTATACATGCGGCCTGGAGCCGCTTTGCTGGGGAGCGCCGAGGGATATTTGAGGAGTATATAAGAAGTATAATGACAGAGGGAAGAAAAATAAGAGGTATAGCAAACAGGAGGAGGAAAAATGGCTAAATGGGAAACTTCGCTGGACGGTTACTTTGATGAGATCCTGAGAAAGATTGAAACGGGAATTATGCAGGGAAGCATGACGGCCTCATTGGAAGCTGCCAGTGATTTTCGATCGGGGAATGCCCGCTGCAGCGTACGTGTATTTGAACGCTACAGTGTCGTCGGCACCAACCGGCTGAGCTTAAGCGTCACCCTTTTTCAGGGGGAGACCGGACCGGTGCGGATGTGCGCCGTATCCGCAGGCGGCAGCGAAGGCATGTTTTTAAAGATCAATACCTGGGGGGAAGAGGCTTTTCTTGATAAACTGCGGGATCTTCTTTTGGATTAGTCAGGATAAGGCGATAACAGTTTTGCCAAAAAGAGAATAGAAGGGAAGAGGATATAATAGTATGACGACAAAACAGAGAGCTTATTTAAAGGGACTTGCCATGACCATGGAGCCGGTGGCGCAGATCGGCAAGTCCAGTCTGACAGAGGAGGGCTTAAAGGGAATCGAAGAGGTTTTAGAGGCCCGGGAGCTGATCAAAATTGCAGTGCTGAAAAATTGCCTGGACGATCCCAGGGAGATTGCCGAGGCTGCGGCTGAGCAGCTGAGAGCCGAGGTGGTGCAGGTTATTGGCCGCAAGATTGTACTCTACCGTCAGGCGAGACAGAAAGAAAAACGTAAAATAGTGCTTCCCCACTGACAGAAAGGATCACTGACAGAAAGGATGTGAGGATTATGGCTGATAAACGGGTGGGAATCATGGGCGGAACCTTTGATCCGGTCCATCTGGCGCATCTGCGCCTGGCAAAGTGCGCCTATGAGCAGTACGATCTGGATAAGGTGGTCTTTCTTCCCGCAGGTGATCCGCCCCATAAGACGGACCGTCTGGTGACGCCGGCCTATCGGCGGCTGGAAATGCTGAAACTGTGCATCCGGGACTATCCGCAGTTCCAGATTTCAGAATATGAGATCGAAAAGCAGGGATATTCCTATACGGCGGAGACCCTGGAGTATCTGACGCAGATTTACCCGGAAAAGGAGTTTTATTTTATTATAGGAGCAGATTCCCTGTTTGAGCTGGACAGCTGGTACGCTCCGGAGCGCTGTCTGGCAAAGGCCGTCTTTCTGGTGGGCAACCGCCAGGGACGCGATGAAGAGGAGATTGACCGGCAGATCCGCTATCTGACAGAGCGTTACGGCGGCGTTATCGAAAAGGTAGATATGCCGGGGATGGAGATTTCATCCAGCGATATTCGGGAACTTCTTGGCAAGGGGCAGGACGCCTCCCATTATCTGCATCCGGCCGTCAACGAGTACATCCAGCAGAATCATCTCTATTATCAGGGACCGGTGGAGAATCTGACAATGACTGTAAAGAAACGGCTGCCGGCCGGCCGCTTCCTCCACACCTTGGGCGTGGTGGAAACGGCTCAGAATCTGGCTTCCAAGTATGGAGCGGATGTGGAAAACGCCAAGGTGGCCGCCCTGCTTCATGACATTGCCAAGCCTCTCTCCGTGGATGAGCTTATTGACGTCTGCGAGAAGGGAGGAGAGCCGGTGACCGACGACGAGCTGGCCGGCATCAAGGTTCTTCACGCCAAGGCGGGGGCTATCATAGCCCGGGATGAATTTCATATTGAGAACAAAGAAATTCTGGACGCTATCCGCTATCATACCACCGGCCGGCCGGGGATGTCGCTGTTGGAGAAAATAATCTTTATTGCAGACTTTATCGAACCGGGCCGTTCCAAGGCCCCCAATCTGGATCGAATCCGCAAGGAGGCCGGGCTGGATCTGAATCGCTGCGTCTGCATGATTGCACGGGACACCCTCCAGTACCTGCGGGAAAGCGGAGCCCATGTGGACAGCCGGACCGAGGATACCTACGAATACTATAAGTCTATCACCAATCTGCACCTGTAAGAAGGAGCAGGGAAAGGAGAAAGAAAAACAAGAATGGACAAACAGCAGGCTAAAGAGATGGCGCGCCTGGCTTACAAGGCGCTGGACGACAAAAAGGGCGAGGACATCGAGGTCATTGATATCAGCGGCGTCTCCGTCCTGGCCGATTATTTTATTATCGCCGGAGGAAGCAATGCCAGACAGGTTCAGGCCATGGCGGATCAGGTGGAGGAGGAGCTGGGAAGAGCCGGATATCCCTGCCGCCAGGTGGAAGGTTATCAGGCCGGACAATGGATTCTTCTGGATTTCGGAGATCTGGTCGTGCATGTATTTTCCCGTGAGGATCGCCGTTTCTACGATTTGGAGCGGATCTGGCGCGACGGCAAATTTTTGACCAAGGAGGATTTGCTGGAGCAATGAAACTTTTGATTGCATCCGATATTCACGGATCGGCCTATTATGCCAAAGAACTGCTGGCAGCCTTTGACGTGGAGAAAGCGGACCGCCTTTTTCTGCTGGGGGACGTTCTCTATCATGGTCCCCGCAACGACCTTCCCAGGGATTACGATCCCAAGAAGGTGATTGCTATGTTAAATGAACGCAAAGACAGGATTTTCTGTGTTCGGGGCAACTGTGACACAGAGGTGGATCAGATGGTGCTGGAATTTCCTCTGCTGGCGGATTACGCTGTAGTAGAAGTGGCCGGACGGCTGATGTACGCCACACATGGCCACAAATTTACGCCGCAGAATTTGCCGTTACAGCCAGGCGATATTTTTATTCAGGGCCATACCCACGTACCCTGCTGCAAAAAGTACGGAGAAATTCTGTGGCTTAATCCGGGATCTGTGGCGATTCCCAAGGAAAATTCCCATCACCAGTATATCATTTATGATAAGGGAGAGTTTATCTGGAAGGACTTCGCCGGTTCCGTGCTGCAGACATATTCCCTGGAGAACTGAACAATGAATCAATAAAATCTGCCGGACGAAAGCTGACAGCGAATGAGGCTTTCATCCGGCAGAATATTTTTATTTGAATGGAAATAATACGCGGAAATTAGCGATTCTCCGATTTCAGCTGCGTTGGGAACATTCTAACCGGGTCAGATGGACAGACGCAGAAGGCCGATAACCTTGCCCAGAATCCGCACGTCGCCGTCCACAATAATGGGGTCCATAAAGTCGTTTTCCGGCTGCAGACGGATATGATCCTTCTCCCGAAAGAAGCGCTTGACCGTAGCAGAATCGTCGATCAGGGCGACTACAATCTGACCGTTGTCTGCGGTGGAAGCCTCGGCGCAGATGACCTGATCGCCGTCGAGTATTCCGGCATTGACCATGCTGTCGCCGTGAACATTAAGCATGAAGGTGGGCTTGTTGGGGAGAAGCTCTGCGGGGATGGGGTAGTAACCCTCGATATTCTGCTCGGCTAAAGTGGGCAGGCCGGCCGCTACATTGCCAAGAATGGGAATATTGACCAGCTCCCGCCGCTGCAGGCCAAATTCGTCGTCCAGAATCTCTATGGTGCGGGGCTTAGTAGGGTCGCGGCGGATATAGCCGTTTTTCTCCAGGGTCTCCAGATGGGAGTGTACCGATGAAGTGGATTTCAGACATACAGCCTCGCAGATCTCCCGCACCGAAGGCGGATATCCCTTGGACAGAATGCAGTCTTTGATAAATTCAAGGATCTCCTGCTGCTTGGCTGTGATTTTACCCTGCGTCATATATGTACCTCCCATTTTGGTTCAAGTCAGATTTTCTTCTTCTTTATCCTACCATACCATGGCTGAAAATGCAAACGAATGTTCGTATTTTTTTGAAAAACAGTTGACAAACACCTGTTCGAGTGCTATGCTGAATACATATAGAACACATGTTCGCAACATACGTTCGATGCGGAGGTTACATAGGATGAAGAGGCGTTTGGTTATACTGTTTGTGGTTGTTTTTTGCGTAGTTGTTTTTTCCGGCGGTCTTCTGGCGCATGCACAGGAGCAGAGAGAGGAGACGGAGCCCCGTTATAAGTATTACACCAGCATTCAGGTGGAGTCCGGGGATACGCTCTGGGATATTGCCGGCAGATATATGTCCGGAGGGTCCTGCAGCCGTGAGGAATATGTCCGGGAGCTCATGGAGCTCAATGGCCTGTCCGGGGAGCGGATCGTAGCGGGCCAGTATCTTACGGTTATTTATTACTCTTCTGAATATAAATAAGGCGGGTTCTGGGGGTGGGAGAACAGACTCCGCTTATGGTATATACGGCACAGTCCTGACTGCTTTGCGCCGCCCGCTGCCCGCTTGACAATATTCTGGTATTTCATTACAATAAGATATATTGCCGGTAATATTGTATTGACGGGTGCAGATACAGACTCTGCCCCCTACGGAGGAGAAACTATGACGGAGACGAATAAGGTCCGTATCGCCATTCTGGGGCTGGGGACCGTGGGCGGCGGCGTTTATCAGCTGTTCCAGGCCCAGGCAGATACGCTGATGGCCAAGACCGGCCTTGATGCGGAGATCGCCGCCATTTTGGTACGGGATGCAAATAAGCCCCGCGAAGGGATTGATCCCTCGCTGCTTACAGAGAGTTTCGAGGATATTTTGCATGACGAGACCATTGATATCATCGTGGAGGTAATGGGCGGTATTGAACCGGCCCGTACCTATATTACAGAGGCGCTGAAGGCCGGGAAGAATGTGGTGACGGCGAATAAGGATCTGATGGCAGCCCACGGCGGAGAGCTTTTGGATCTGGCCCAGGAGGTGGGCCGGGATCTGCTGTTCGAGGCCTCTGTGGCCGGAGGCATTCCCATTATTCGTCCGATGAAGCAGTGCCTGGCGGGAAACCGTATCACAGAAGTGATGGGAATTGTGAACGGGACTACCAATTATATTCTGACCAAGATGGATGAAGAGGGGATGGAATTTTCCGATGCTTTGGCCAAGGCTACAGAGCTGGGTTATGCGGAGGCAGATCCCACTGCTGATATCGAGGGATATGATGCCGGCAGAAAACTGGCCATTCTGGCGTCTATCGCATTTCATTCCCGGGTTACCTTTTCAGATGTTCATACAGAAGGAATCTCGCGGATTACCGCAGCAGATATCCGCTATGTCAGAGATATGGGCTGCATCATCAAGCTGGTAGCCACAGCCCGTGAGACGGAGAAGGGAATTGAGGCCAGCGTTCAGCCGATGCTGCTGCCTGTGCATCATCCTCTGGCTTCGGTGAAAGATGTATTTAACGCTGTTTTTGTCCATGGAGACGCCGTAGGCGACACCATGTTTTATGGCCGGGGGGCCGGTCGTTTTCCTACTGCCAGCGCCTGCATGGGCGATATCATCGACGTGATGCGAAACATTCGCTTTTACTGCACCGGCCGTATTGGCTGCGGCTGCTATCGTCATGTACCGATTCAGCCCATGGAGGAGACAATCCAGAGATATTTCCTGCGAATGCAGGTTGTTGACCGTCCGGGTGTATTGGCCTCCATCGCCAGCGTTATGGGCAAATACGGAGTCAGCATCAAACAGGTAGTACAAAAGCCCACCGAAGAAGGGCGGGCTGAATTGGTGCTGATTACCGACCAGGTGCAGGAGAAGGACTTCCTCAAAGCCTTGGAGAAATTCAGGTCTATGACCAATATGATCCAGGAAATATCCAGTGTGATTCGTGTTTATGAATGAAGAATCAGAGTCAGTGGAGACTTAGAGAAACAGTCCCACGACAAATACGGCGGCACAGGCTCCCAGAGAGACCTTAAACAGGTTACCGTCCACATAAGCGATAATTACTCCTGTGAGAAATCCGGCCCAGGCTGAGATCGGACTGTCAGTGGCCGACAGAATCGCTGGAAAGGTCATGACAGCCAGAGTCACATATGGAACATAATAGAGAAACGATTTAATAAAAGGATTGCGTATTTCCTTTTTGATCAGAGTCAGCGGCAGCATACGGATCAGATAGATCACGGCTGCCGCTGTCAGTATATAAAGATATACGGAGCTGTTATTCATGGGCGCTTTCCTCCTGGATTTCCTGTGATTCAACTGGACGAAGTACGGCTGCCAGACCGGCAAGGACGACCGTCAGGATGATAATCCGGAAGCCTTCGGATATCTGGCTGAGCACCGGAGCGACGGAAAAAAGCAGGCTGGCTGCCATGGACAGAATCACCAGTCCGGCTATAAAGCGGTCTTTTCTGGCCGGAGGAATGATAATGGCCAAAAACATGCCGTATAAGGCTACATTCATGGCATTGGCGATGGATGCAGGAAGAATGCTGCCCAGACTGGCGCCCAGAAAAGTACCCAGCTCCCAGGATGGAGCGGCTACGACAGCAGCTCCATACATATAAAAGGGGTTGACATAACCAGGCCGGGCCGACGAGATTCCGAATATTTCATCGGTTACGAAAAATGCCATAATAAACCGATGAAAAAATGGCGTTCGTGAACTGATCTTCTGGGACAGCGAGCTGGATAACAGCAGATAACGCAGATTTACAATCAGAGAGGTGACGGCCATCTCCATAAATCCTGCCGATGACGAGATAATGTTCATGGCAGCAAATTGTCCGGCGGAGGCGTGACAGGCCAGGGACATAGCGGTAGCCTGCAACGGAGTAAGGCCGATATTCCTGGCGGTGATTCCCAGAGTAAAGGAAACTGCCAGATATCCCATGCCAATGGGAATACCGGCCTGCATTCCCTGGAGAAATTCTTTTTTATTATTTGTCCTTGTCAGGATTACTTCCCTTTGTTTTATCTGTTCCATTGCTGATTAGCTGTCCTTTTCATTTGTATTCCCGGATGCCGGCTGGCTGTCCGGGGATGCGGATATCTGCCGGCTGGAGGTTTCCCTGGAGGCTTCCCCGGAGAATTCTGCCGGCCGCTCTGGCATGGTCTCGCGCAGACGTACTTTATCTCTGGCATACCTTCGCCTGTCGTCCTCAAGAGCCGCATAATGCTTGCGGGTGGTATTGACATCCGAATGCCCCAAAACATCAGCCACCAGATAGATATCCCCGGTTTCCCGGTACAGACTGGTGCCATAAGTACTGCGCAGCTTATGAGGGGTAATGTTTTTCAGAGTGGTTACCGTGCGGGAATATTTTTTGACCAGGTTTTCTACAGCCCGGACGCTGATTCGGCGGTTTTGCAGGGAGAGGAAGAGGGCGCCTTCGCTGCCGTCCGCCTCCACGATCAGTTTCCTCTGCTCCAGGTAGGCAGTCAGCGCCTGCTCTACCTCTTCTCCAAAATAAACGACCACCTCTTTGCCGCCCTTGCGGTGAACGCGGATTCCGTCGTTTTTGAAGTCTACATCGGTAATATTTAAGCCGACGCATTCCGATACGCGGATACCGGTGCCCAGCAAAAGCGTAAGAATAGCCAGATCCCGCACCTTGGTTTTCTCATGAAAGGCGGCCTGCCTGGCGGTCAGCTTATCGCCGCTCTCCACCGCATCCAGTAAGAGAGCTACCTCATCCGGGTCCAGCCGCACAATTTCCTTTTCCTGGATTTTGGGCAGTTCAATCAGCGCAGCCGGATTGGTCCGAATGATCTCTCTGCGATAATAGTAATTGTAAAAGCTTTTGAGAGAGGAGAGTTTTCTCTTGACTCCTCGTTCTTTATTAATATGGTCTTCATCACCCTTGTCATAATACTTCAGGTATTCAGCATATTCTTCCAAATCGCCCAATGCAATTTGATCCAGGATGTCTACCTTCAGATTTTTGATCCCTGTGCGGGCAATTTCGGGGTTGCTGGAGGCCAGATAATTAAAGAAGATTCCCAGATCATAAGCGTAGGCAATACGGGTACGGGAAGCTGTCACCTGCTCGATGCCGCGGAAATAATCCTTTACAAAGGGCGGAAGAGCAGCCAAAAGCTCCCGCAGTCTCTGGGTGTTTTCAATATCTACCTGTTCATAATAGGGACGCTTCGTCGCCATGCTTTTCCTCCTTGTTGTTCACCGGTTCCCGGAGAGAAGAGGGGTTGGGGTGGTTGATTCCTTTCTGATGCTTTTTCAGACGGTATTCCAGGGATTCCTGAGATTTTTCCGGCCATCCGGGAATTCGTCCATTTACAATGGCAGAGAACATCCGCTCCCTGGCGCCGGGATTTTCCTGATTCAGCTGGCGCACCAGATTTTTGGCATAGGCCCGGCGGGTTTGGCCATCCACAGGGCAGGGATTTTTGCAGACCGGAAGCTCATATTTCTTCGCAAAACCAATAACATCGGTTTCATCTACATACATCAATGGCCGAATTACGGTTAACTTCATCCGATCCAGATAGGTAACCGGGGAAAAGCTGTGGAACCGTCCCTCATAGATCAGGGACAGCAGCATGGTTTCAATGATATCGTCTTTATGGTGGGCATAGGCCACCTTATTGCAGCCCAGCCGCTCGGCCTCCTGATTGAAGGCTCCTTTGCGCAGTTTGGCGCAGAGGGAACAGGGATTGGTTTCCTTGCGCACATCAAACAGCACCGGACCAATATCGGTGCGGACAATGCTGTAGGGGACGCCCAGATCGTCGCAAAGAGACTGTATGCGGTCCAGGTCGAAATTTCCCAGGCCCAGGTCCACCGTAATAGCCTGGATAGTAAAACGTTTGGGATAAAAGCGCTGAAGCCCATGGAGGGCGTACAGCATGGTCAGGGAATCCTTGCCTCCGGATAT
>CALWLM010000018.1 GCA_944381515.1 uncultured Lachnospiraceae bacterium
GAGTCCTAAAGAGCGGCAGCTGCCCTTGCCCCCGCCGCCAAAACCGTCTATAATAATGAAAAAAGAAGACAAAAAGGAGACCGGTCATGAATTGTTTTGACAAGGCAGATAAAAAGAAAGCAGAAGAATATGCCCGGCTGGTGGTACGGGTGGGGGTCAACGTACAGCCGGGACAGGAGGTGGTAATCCGCTGTCCGGTGGAGCATTTTGAATTTGGCAGGCTTTTATGCCGCGAGGCTTATGAGGCTGGCGCTGCCGAGGTGGTGATGCGCTGGGAGGACGCCCCCTGCAGCAGGCAGTTCTATCTTCATGCGTCCGAGGAGAACCTTGCGCAGATACCAGAGTGGAAGGCGGAATCCTACAATTATTATGCCAGGAGGGGAGCCTGCCATATTTCCGTGGGCGGCGGGGACCCTGAGGCTTACAAAGGGGTAGATCCTCAGCGGATGCACCGGTACGAAGCGGCCATGGATGAAGCGGTTAAGACTTATTATGCAAAGATGATGGCCAGCGAAATTCCGTGGACGGTGGTGGCCGTACCGCAGAGACAGTGGGCGGCCAGGGTATTTCCGGGACTGGATTCGGATGAGGCCATGAAGCGGCTGTGGGAGATGATACTGCGGGCAGTCCGGGTGGATGGAACCGACGCCGTCCGGGCCTGGGAGGAGCACGATCGCTTCTTAAAGGGCAAATGCCGGATGCTGAACGATTATGCCTTTGAGAAGCTCCATTATCAGAACAGCATCGGTACGGATTTTACCGTAGGGCTGGTGAAGAATCATGTGTGGGAAGGCGGCTCGGAGGTATCCGGTACCGGCGTAACCTTTGAGGCCAACATGCCCACCGAGGAAATCTTTACAATGCCGGACTGCCGCGTGGCGGAGGGCACTCTGGTCAGCGCCCTGCCGCTGAGTTATCGCGGCAATTTGATCCGCAATTTCTCTCTGACCTTCCACGAGGGTCAGGTGGTGGACTATCAGGCCCAGGAGGGGCAGGAGACGCTGCGCTCCATTCTGGAGGCCGACGAGGGTTCCAGGCGGCTGGGCGAAGTGGCCCTGGTGCCTTATGATTCGCCGATTTCGCAGATGAAAACATTGTTTTATAATACGCTTTTTGATGAAAACGCATCCTGTCATTTTGCCCTGGGCCGCTGCTATCCCACGACGATGAAGGGAGGCGAAAAGCTCGGCGGAGAAGAGCTTTTGGCGGCCGGCGGCAATGCCTCCATGAATCATGTGGATTTTATGGTGGGAACGGCGGATCTGCGGATTACCGGTATTCTTCCCGGCGGAGAGGAGATTCTGCTGTTTGAGAATGGCAACTGGGCGAGGTAGAGAAAGATGTATCAGCTGACCATACCGATTGCGGAGGATGGCACGCCGTTATATGCGCAGATATATGAATATATTAAGGGGCAGATTCGCGGCGGGCAGATTCCCGCTTACACCAGGCTTCCTTCCACCAGACGGCTCAGCGCCGATTTGGGAGTCAGCCGTTCCACCGTGCAGCTGGCCTATGACCAGCTGTGCGACGAGGGGTATCTGGATGCGGAACCCTGTCGGGGTTATTTTGCAGCCAGGGTGGAAGGGCTGTCTCTTTTTTCCTGGAATGAGGAGAAGGAGGGCGGCGACCGGGCGGCGAAGGAAAGCGCCGGGGAGAGGGGACAGACGCCGGAGGGAGCGGCTGCCGATAGCGTTTGCTGGGATTTCTCCCTGTCCGGCGCAGATCTGACGCATTTTCCCTTTAATACCTGGCGCCGTCTGGCCAGGGAAGTGTTTTCGGATGAAACGGGAGATATTTTGCGCAAGGGGACAGCCCAGGGAGAAGAGAGGCTGCGCCAGGTGATTCGGGAGTATTTGCGGCAGTCCCGCGGCGTATCCTGCGATCTGGATCAGATCGTCATCGGCGCAGGCAATGAATATCTGCTGATGCTTTTGTCGCAGATTTTGGGCGGCGTTCCCATTGCCATGGAAGAGGTGACCTATTGCCAGGCGGCCCGGGTGCTGGCCGCCATGGGACACGAGGTGGTCTCTGTCCCCATGGATGGGCAGGGAATGTGCGCCGGCGGACCGGAGCGGGCAGGAGTACGGGCCGCCTATCTGATGCCTTCCCATCAGTTTCCTACCGGGATCGTCATGCCAGTGGCGCGGCGTCTGGAGCTGCTTTCCTGGGCGGCGGATGCCGGCGGATACCTGATCGAAGACGATTACGACAGTGAATTCCGCTACCGGGGACGGCCGATTCCGGCGATGAAGAGCCTGGACCGGGAGGAGAGAGTCATCTATCTGGGAACGTTTTCGCGGGCCATTGCCCCTGCCATCCGCATCAGCTATCTGGTGCTGCCCCGTGAACTGCTGGCGCGCTACCGGCAAGTCTGCGGTTTTTACGCCTGTACGGTACCGCGGGCCGATCAGATGATCCTGGCGCGATTTATGGAGGGAGGATACTTTGAGCGGCATATGAATCGGATGCGGGCGATCTACAAGAGCCGGCATGACTGCCTGGTCCAGTCCTTGGCTGTTTTTGGAGATGCGCTGAAGGTCAGCGGAGAGAATGCAGGGGTTCATTTGAGTTTGCAGGACCGCAGAGGCAGGAGCGAAGAGGAGCTGGTGCATAGAGCCCTGTCGGCCGGCGTGCGGGTCTATGGAATTTCGGCTTATCGCCTGCCTGGCGGGAAGGAGGCTGCCGCGAGTCGGAAAAGCACGGTTTTGCTGGGGTTTGCCGGCCTGGCGGAAGAGGATATCCGGGACGGTGTTCAGAGGCTTTATGAGGCCTGGCGGCCGTGATGTTTTCGGCGGTTTTTCACAAAGTTTTCAAAAATAAAGCGAAAGTCAACAAAAACGAAGAAAAACAAAGAAAACGAGAGAAAGCAAGAGAAAATATCACTTTTACGGGTTTTGAGAGATTTGATTTTTTTCTTCAAATGTAATACTCTATATCCAGTGGTCAGCACTCGGCATGAGTGAGTGCTAACAACCAGACATAGAAGGAGGAATTAAACATGAAGTTAGTGCCTTTAGGCGACAGAGTCGTATTGAAGCATTTAGTTGCAGAAGAGACCACAAAATCCGGTATCATCCTTCCGGGCAGTGCTAAGGAAAAACCCCAGGAGGCCGAGGTTATCGCTGTAGGCCCCGGCGGCGTTATAGATGGAAAAGAAGTTGTCATGCAGGTGAAGGCAGGTCAGAGAGTGATCTACTCCAAGTATGCCGGCACCGATGTAAAGCTTGACGACGAAGAGTATGTAGTAGTAAAGCAGAGCGACATTTTGGCTGTCGTAGAAGACTGATAGGAGGCAAATACAATGGCAAAAGAAATTAAGTACGGAGCAGACGCCAGAGCGGCTCTGGAGGCCGGTGTAAATCATGTAGCCAATACAGTACGGGTAACCTTAGGTCCCAAGGGCAGAAACGTTGTTCTTGACAAATCCTTTGGAACGCCCCTGATCACCAACGACGGCGTTACCATCGCCAAGGAAATCGAGCTGGCAGATCCCTTTGAGAATATGGGCGCTCAGCTGATCAAGGAAGTGGCTTCCAAGACCAACGATGTGGCCGGCGACGGCACCACCACCGCTACGGTTCTGGCTCAGGCTATGGTCAACGAGGGCATTAAGAACCTGGCTGCCGGCGCTAATCCCATTGTGCTGCGCAAGGGCATGAAGAAGGCCACCGATGCGGCTGTGGAGGCAATTGCCAAGATTGCCAGCCCCATCACCGGCAAGGATCAGATCACCAGAGTAGCAGCTATCTCCGCCGGCGATGACGGCGTAGGCGAGATGGTGGCGGACGCCATGGAGAAGGTTTCCAAGGACGGTGTAATCACCATCGAGGAGTCCAAGACAATGAAGACGGAGCTGGATCTGGTGGAAGGCATGCAGTTCGACAGAGGCTATGTATCCGCCTATATGTGCAATGATATGGAAAAGATGGAGGCTACTCTGGAGGAGCCCTACATCCTGATTACCGACAAGAAGATCTCCAATATTCAGGAGATTATGCCTGTACTGGAGCAGATCCTGCAGTCCGGCAAGCCGCTGCTGATTATTGCTGAGGATATCGAGGGCGAGGCTCTGACCACCCTGATCGTCAACAAGCTGCGCGGCACCCTGAACGTGGTAGGCGTAAAGGCTCCCGGCTACGGCGACAGAAGAAAAGAGATGCTCAAGGATATCGCTATCCTGACCGGCGGCCAGGTAATCTCCGAGGAAGTGGGTCTGGAGCTCAAGGAGACCACTCTTGCTCAGCTGGGCCGTGCAAAATCCGTTAAGGTTCAGAAGGAGAATACCATCATCGTGGACGGCGAGGGCGACAGCAATGAGATCGCAGCCAGAGTGGCTCAGATCAAAGCGCAGTATGCCGAGTCCACCTCCGAGTTTGATAAGGAAAAGCTGCAGGAGAGACTGGCTAAGCTGGCCGGCGGCGTAGCAGTGATCCGCGTGGGCGCTGCCACCGAGACGGAGATGAAGGAAGCGAAGCTGCGTATGGAGGATGCCCTGAACGCAACGAGAGCTGCTGTGGAGGAAGGCATTGTCTGCGGCGGTGGTTCCGTATATATTCACGCTGCCAAGGAAGCTGCCAAGGCTGTGGCTGACCTGGAAGGCGATGAGAAGACTGGCGCTCAGATCGTACTGAAGGCTCTGGAGTCTCCTCTGTATCACATCGCTGCCAATGCAGGCCTGGAGGGCTCTGTTATTGTCAACCGCGTGAAAGAGTCCGAGGTGGGCGTAGGCTTTGATGCATACAAGGAAGAGTATGTAGACATGGTTAAGGCCGGCATTCTGGACCCTGCCAAGGTTTCCCGCAGCGCTCTGCAGAATGCTACCAGCGTAGCGGCTACTCTGCTGACCACGGAGTCTGTAGTGGCTAATATCAAGGAAGAGACCCCTGCTGCTCCCGCTGGCGGCGGAATGAACGGTATGATGTAAGAAGAACCGTTAGAGCAATTATCCTATAAATAATTGAATAATGATACCGCGGCAAAATTGCCATAAGCGTGAAGCGCAGAGGAAGCTTGCCGCGGTATTTTTTGCGTTTTGGAGTTATAAATGACATTTTCATCATTTCTGCATTTCTATTTATAAAAAGCATTATATACATAATTACGCTGAAAATATACAGGAATAAGCGCATATCATACAAAAATAAGAGAAAATCCCGAAAATTTACAAACAAAAATTACAAATAAAACCGGGAAAAGCTTGACAGAAATTGTGCAAAATGATATAGTGTAGATGTTTATAATGATTTTCAATTTTACGGATTATAGAAAATCTTATAGGCAATCTTGCAAACGCCGGGGAATCGGAGAGGGGGATATATTTAATTATGATGAAGCGTTTGCAAAAATTGGGAAAAGCTCTGATGCTTCCCGTAGCTGCCCTGCCGATCTGCGGTATCCTGATGGGTATCGGCTATCTGATGTGCCCTTCCACAATGCAGGGTGGTACAGTTGAGGGACTGATTCAGCAGATTGGTTACTTCCTGGTGCAGGCCGGAGGCGCTCTGATCGACAACCTGGCGATACTGTTCGTCATCGGTGTGGGCGTAGGCCTGTCTGAGGATAATGACGGTACCGGCGGCCTGGCGGCTCTGGTATCCTGGCTGATGATTACCCGTCTGCTGGGAAGCGGCGTGGTCACCACTCTTCTGCCTTCGATGGCAGAGAATGAGGACGCCATGCTGGCCTTCGGCAATATCGTGAATCCTTTCATCGGTATTCTTGCCGGTATTATCGGTTCTTCCTGCTACAATAAGTTCAAGGGTACCAAGCTGCCTGACTGGCTGGCCTTCTTCAGCGGGAAACGCTGCGTTGCCATTATTTCCGGCGTTGTGTCTATCCTGGTGTCCGTGATCCTGCTCTTCGTATGGCCTGTGCTCTACGGATTGCTGGTATCGTTGGGCGAAGCAATCATCGGACTGGACGCTGTGGGCGCCGGCATCTATGCGTTCCTGAACCGCCTGCTGATCCCTACCGGCCTGCATCACGCTCTGAACAACGTATTCTGGTTTGACACCATCGGTATCGGCGACCTGCGGCATTTCTGGGCCGGCGATACCTCTGCCGACGTGACCTGGAGCCTGGGCATGTACATGTCGGGATTCTTCCCCTGCATGATGTGCGGCGTACCGGGCGCTGCCCTGGCAATGATCCAGACAGCGAAGAGTTCCAAGAAAAAGATCGCCATCGGTCTGGTTGGCTCGGCGGCAGTCTGCGCCTTTATCTGCGGCGTTACAGAGCCCTTCGAGTTCGGCTTTATGTTCTTAGCTCCCGTTCTGTACCTGATCTATGCCCTGCTGTACGGTATCTTCACCGTTATCACTGTGCTGGTTGGTTTCCGGGCAGGCTTCAGCTTCTCGGCAGGAGCAACCGACCTGTTATTCTCGGCTTCGCTGCCGGCTGCGCAGAATACCTGGATGATTCTTCCTCTGGGCGCTGCGGCCTTTATCGTATTCTACCTGGTATTCCGGTTTGCTATCGTCAAATTTGACCTGAAGACGCCGGGCCGGGAGGATGACGATGATCAGGAAGCGGAGAAATCCGTAGTTCTGGCCAACAATGATTTTACAGAGGTAGCCTCCATCGTCCTGGAAGGCCTGGGCGGCAAGGAGAACGTTACCTCTCTTGACAACTGCATCACCAGACTTCGCCTTGAGATTAAGGATTATACGAAGGTTGATGAGAAGAAGATCAAATCGGCTGGCGTGGCCGGTGTAATTCGTCCCAGCAAGACCTCCGTTCAGGTAGTTGTGGGCACCAAAGTGCAGTTTGTCGCAGATGAGATGAAAAAGATGTTAAAGTAACACCAATACAATAAGAATGGAAAACGGAGCTAATATTTTATCCGTTTTCCTCAGATCCCCCGGCGAATCGCATTATTTTTAACTTTTATGCCACATGAGAGATGATTTATGTCTCCTCATGTGGCATAAGTTATTTTCAGAATTAAATTGCCAGAAAGTATGAGTTACTTTTGCTGCTTCATCTGAATATAATCCGCAGACCAAATAGTGCTTGCATTCTTTCTGATATCCTGTATAATACTAAATGTAGTGCTTTTATACAAAAATGAATACAAGATATAGAAATAATAATTACACTAAAAAATCAATTAATCAGTAGAAATAAAACACAGAGGGAGTACAGAGAATGAACATTATCAAGCGCAGCGGAAAGGAAGTCGTGTTCGACGAGACAAAGATCCAGAACGCGGTGGAAAAAGCCAATCTCACCGTGAAGGAAATCGAGCGCCTGAGCGCCGATCAGATCCGGGAAATTGTTGCTTCGGTGACGGACAAATGCAGCCATCTAAACCGTGCGGCCAGCGTGGAAGAGATTCAGGACATGGTAGAGGAGGAGGTAATGCGCCACCAGGCCTATAAGGTGGCCAATCACTACATTACCTACCGCTATAAGAGAGCCCTGGTGCGCAAGGCCAACAGCACGGACCAGCAGATTCTGAGCCTGATTGAGCGCAACAACGAGGAGGTTATGCAGGAGAATTCCAACAAAAACCCCATCGTCAACAGCGTACAGAGAGATTATATGGCTGGAGCGGTCAGCAAGGACATCACCAACCGTCTGCTGCTGCCGCAGGAGATTGTGCAGGCCCATGAGGAGGGAATCATCCATTTCCATGACGCCGATTATTATGCCCAGCATATGCACAACTGCGATCTGGTCAATCTGGACGACATGCTGCAAAACGGCACGGTGATTTCCGATACGATGATTGAAAAGCCTCATAGCTTTTCCACGGCATGCAATATTGCCACCCAGATCATTGCGCAGGTGGCCTCGTCTCAGTACGGCGGACAGAGTATCTCCCTGACCCATCTGGCCCCCTTTGTGGATGTGAGCCGTCAGAAGATCCGTACTTCGGTAAAGAGGGAATTTGCAGAACTTAATATAGAAGTAACGGCAGAGCAGATCGAGAAGATCGTAGAGAGCCGCTTGATGGAAGAGATCCGCAAGGGAATTCAGACTATCCAGTATCAGGTAATTACCCTGATGACCACCAATGGACAGGCGCCCTTTTTGACCGTCTTTATGTATCTCAATGAGGCTGGGGACGACGAGCGGCTGAAGGCAGACCTGGCCATGATTATCGAGGAGACGCTGCGTCAGCGGATTCAGGGCGTAAAGAATGAGTCGGGTCACTGGATCACGCCGGCCTTCCCGAAGTTAATCTATGTGCTGGAGGAGGATAATATCTCCGAGGGTACGCCCTATTATTACTTGACGGAGCTGGCGGCCCGCTGCACAGCCAAGAGAATGGTGCCGGATTATATCTCCGAGAAGATCATGATGCAGAATAAGATCGACAAAAACGGAGAGGGTCACTGCTATACCTGCATGGGCTGCCGCAGCTTTTTGACGCCTTATGTGGACCCGGAGACGGGTAAGCCCAAGTATTACGGCCGCTTTAACCAGGGCGTTGTCACCCTGAATCTGCCGGATGTGGCCCTGTCCTCCGGCGGCGATATGGACAAGTTCTGGAAAATCATGGACGAGCGTCTGGAGCTGTGCTACCGGGCTTTAATGTGCCGGCACAACCGTTTGAAGGGAACGATCTCCGATGTGGCCCCGATTCTGTGGCAGAACGGCGCTCTGGCGCGCTTAAAGAAGGGGGAGAAGATTGACAAGCTTCTCTATGGCGGATACTCCACCATATCCCTGGGCTACGCCGGTCTCTATGAATGCGTATATTATATGACCGGCAAGTCCCATACGGACCCGGAGGCCATGCCCTTTGCATTGTCGGTAATGCAGTATTTAAACGATGCCTGCAAGAGATGGAAGGAAAAAGAGAATATCGACTTCTCCATCTACGGCACCCCGTTGGAGTCCACCACCTACAAGTTTGCCAAATGCCTGCAAAAGCGCTTTGGCATCATCCCCGGTGTGACGGACAAAAACTACATCACCAACAGCTACCATATCCATGTGACCGAGGAGATCAATGCTTTTGACAAGCTCTCCATCGAAGCCAAGTTCCAGGCCCTTTCTCCGGGCCGAGCTATCAGCTATGTGGAGGTGCCGGATATGCAGAACAACATCCCGGCGGTAATGGCCCTGCTGCGTCATATTTACGACAATATCATGTATGCGGAGCTGAATACCAAGAGCGACTATTGCCAGAAATGCGGTTTTGACGGGGAAATTCAGATTATTGAGGATGAGAACGGCAAGCTGGTCTGGGAGTGCCCGAACTGCGGCAACCGGGATCAGGATAAGATGAATGTGGCCCGCCGGACCTGCGGCTACATCGGCACTCAGTTCTGGAATCAGGGACGTACGCAGGAGATTAAGGATCGCGTGCTTCATCTGTAAAGAAAAATGTTTCATGCACCACAAAGTATTATTCACTCTAAATATTGCAATGTATCTTGGAATAGATATAAAATATAAAGCATAAAGCATAAAGAAAGAATCCTGTGAAATTCAGATTTTTGAAATCCTGAAATTTCACAGGATTTTTTGTATGCAGAGTGTTGGAAAATTGTACAGAGCGCCTATTGCCATGGGAGAGAATGGAACATTATGCTCAAAAATTAATAATTTATGGAGAAAAAACTCTATTTCTATTAAAGGCCTACCGGCCTCTGCGGGTGGAATTGGAGGAGGATAAGCTTTTGGTCAACGGCAAGGCCTGGGGGCTGAAGGATTACCGGCTGTTTTCCAATCTGATCTTATTGTTTCTGGAAGACGACGCCTGCGTGGTGCTGCCGCAGCGGGTATTTGGAAAGGAACAAGCGAATCTGCGGCAGGTGCTGGACCATTTGGACCGGTACCTGATAAAATAATTTCCATAAAAGGCAGCAAATTGTTGAAAATAAAATAAAAAGATGAGGAGGTTATGTCAATGCCAGGAGGAATTTTAACGCCAAATCGGTACATCAAGTCAGATCTGAAATCCCACCGGATTCAGTGGGAGGTGGAGCATCCCTGCCGCTGGCCCTTTATGAAGATTCTGAGGGAAACCAGCTCGTTAAAGGAATTTTATCCGGAAATCAACCCGTACGTAGAGGCATATAAGGTCAGAGATAATGTATGGGCTCTGTTTCAGGAATCCATGGATGGAGCCGGTGATTTGTGGATGTATGTCATCAATGGGCCGGAGAAAGTGATGGTTGTGGATACGGGCTTTGGCGTAGGAGATTTGAAAGGACTGGTACAGCATTTGGTGGGCAGCAAGGATAAGGAGATTTTTGCAGCCAATACCCATCACCATTACGATCATGCCTATGGCAATGCGCAGTTTGACCGGTGCTGCTGCCACCGCGACGAGGAGTTTTCCATGCGGCTGAGAGCCATGAGTCCCCATATCTGGGATTATCTCTTCGATGAAGAGGGCAAAAATATTTACACGGAATTTGACCGGGCCGATATTATCCCTTACCGGGAATATGAGCTGGTTCCCGTGCCGACCGGCCATATATTCGATCTGGGCGGAGGCTATGAGGTGGAGGCGGTTCCCTTGAGAGGCCATTCGGCGGGCCAGTGCGCTTATTTGGATAAGCAGAACCACATCCTGTTTTCCGGGGATATCACCGGCGTGGGAGGCTGCTATGAGGGCGATCCGAAGGCGGATAACTGCAGCGTTGAGACCCTTTGGCGGGATATGCAGGCGGTGGTGGCCCGTCTGGATGAGATTGAGTCGATCTTTCCCGGACATGGCTGCTGGGATGCGACCAGCTCTATTCTGCAATATGAGCTGGACGCTTTGGACCGTATTATGGCAGATCCGGAAGGAAATGCCGACGGCGTCAGGAAGTTTATTCGGGACGGCAAAGAGGTAAAGATGCTGACCATGAATATTTACCAGGGCACCGCTATCCGGTATTCTCCGGAGAAAGTGTATCGCAGGACGCCTTATGAGAGATAACGGATTGAAGGCTGCGCAAGATACGGCAAAGGGGCAGTTGCCAGAATTGTTGAACCAGGAGAAAATGATGAGAAAAAGATTGATATTCAGAGTGGATGATCTGGGATATACGGAAGCTTATGATCTGGGAGCAGTGAGGGCCTTTGACGAGGGCATTGCCAGCAGCGCCGATATTATGCTGGATTCTCCCCACACGAAGGAGATTCTGCATTGGGTTAAGGACAGGCCCTGGCTGTCCATTGGCTGGCATCGCCATCTGTGGGAGTCTCCGGTGCTTCCTCCTTCGCAGGTCCCTTCTCTGGTGGATGAGAGAGGAAGATTTAAATGGGGACACCGCCATCCGGAGCGCATGGCGGAAGCGGCCTACGAGGAGGCATACCGGGAATTTGAAGCCGAACTGGAGCTGTGCCACTCCATCACCGGCCGATATCCCGATGTGGCCAGCGCTCGGGAAGGCGACATTCCTCTGGAGAGGGCTTTCCGCGATATTCTGGATCGGTATGGTATTGTTTACGGGCATTATTCCACGGTGCCGGGTCATCATCACCAGACGGTCTGCGATGAAAAATACCGTTCCCTTAAGCTGTTTTCAGCCAACGCGTTTCCGCCGTCCTATGATTTGGCCTTCTTTAAGGATTACGATCCCTTAAAGCTCATGACTGCTCTGAGCTGGAGCGATGGAGAGACCTATTTCTACGGCTGGCATCCCGGCTATTGCGACGACCATATTCTGGAAGAATCCACCTGCAATATTCACCGGTGCAAGGAGCTGCAGGCGGCTGTCAGTGAGGAACTGAAAAACTGGGTGATTCAGAACCGGATCGAGCTGGTAAATCAGAGGGATGTGCTCTATGGCACCAATGAATTCCAGGATCATTTAAAGGAGACCGGCAGTCCTCTTTGGGCAGGAAATTTTGTTTCCTGAATATACCATAATACATCATGCTGCAAATGTTAAAAAGTCATGCAGGCTGTGTTTTGCACAGGCAGGCATGACTTTTTGGCGTATAAGTCTTCATGGATTTTCCTTTTCGGTATATTTGTATTTGCTCTTTTTGATTTCTGCGGCGATTGTTTCTATAACAAAAAGCTGCGTCATCATGCCGTCCATCCACCGGCCGTGCATACGGTAAGCTACCTGAGAAGGAGTGAAAAAAGTTACGTCCGACGCTTTGGCCAGGGAGGATTCCGTGCGTCCGGTAAGGGCTACGGTAAACTGCCGGTTCTCTCTGTATTCCGTAACGATTTCTAACAATTTGTCCGTCTCCCCGGAAATGGAAAAGGCCAGCAAAACAAAGCGGAGCTGGGGATGAAGATTGGGACTGACGGCGATTTCACCGGGAATATAGACCTGGGCCATGAGTCCGCAGCGGCGCAGATGGCTGGCGGCCAGAGAAGCAATATGAGAGGAGTTTCCGTATCCAGTACAGACAATATAGTCTGCTTCGCAGATTGCGCGGACTGTTTCTTGGAGATTTTCCTGGTTCAGGCTGGCCTGGCAGAGCTGAAGAACTTCGCTCCAGTCGTCGGCCAGAGTCTTTTCGGAACCCCGGCGGTCCTGTTTGCGGGCGGATTCCTGATATTTGGCCTGGGACAGAGCGGCCATGAAGGAACGGTAGGAGCTGTAGCCGCAGGTATTAATCATACGCATAATCGAGGCCTGTCCGGCTCCGATGTTGTCGGCCAGCTGTTTCAGCGTCACATGGATAAAATAATGGCCGTCTTCCTCCTGCAGGATATAATCGGCTATTTTCTTTTCCGTTTTCGTCATATTTGGGTAAGCGGCCTGAACGGCGGCAAGGATATCCATCTGTCACTCCTCCTTCTTGGTTCCCGAATTATTTTTATTATGCAATACCGCGCTGAAAAAGTCAAATCCAGGACGGGGCCATTCCACATCATTACAGGTTAATTATAGGTGCAAGAACGGAATAAAATCTGCTATAATGCAAGGGAATACAGAAACAGCGGAGGTAGAAATTATGTATTATGGTAATATCAAACCATTCAGTATAGAAAATGGCACCGGCGTGCGGGTATCTCTGTTTGTGTCCGGCTGCCGCAATTGCTGCAAAAACTGCTTCAGCCGCCAGACCTGGGATTTCTGCTATGGCGAGGTTTTTACGGAGAAGGAGGAAGAGGAGATTATAACCATGTTAAACCGCCCCTTTGTCGAGGGGCTTACGGTGCTGGGCGGCGAGCCTATGGAACCGGAAAACCAGAGAGATCTTCTTCCTTTTTTGCGCAGGGTAAGAGAGGCCTGTCCGAATAAGACCATCTGGATTTACACCGGATTTCGGCTGGAAAAAGGCGGGGAAGGCCGGGCCTTTCCCTGGTTTCTCCATGATTACGAGAAGACGGGAGTCTTGGCCATGCGGGCCGATACGGAATATTTGCCGGAGATTCTGAGTCTGACGGACATACTGGTGGACGGACGGTATGAGGAGGACAAAAAGAATCTGGTATTGAGCTTTCGGGGGTCGGAAAACCAGAGAATTATCTGTGTGCCGGAAACTCTCGCTTCCGGCCGGATTGTGCTGTCTCCACTGAATCAGAACAGTCGAAACGAAAATTCGTCCGCTCACAGCGCTCAATAAATAAGGAAGAAAAAGAGCCAGAAATATTACACGCGACCGTGCGTATCATCCGACATTTTTCGTTCTTTCCCTCTTGACAAGCAAATCGGCTTTTGCTAGACTAGCACTAATATCCAAGTAAACCTATACCAGACGAAAGAGAGGAAAGATAAGATGGGAAAGATTGTCGGAGAAGGCATTACCTTTGACGATGTACTGCTGGTCCCCCAGTATTCTCAGGTTATCCCCAACCAGGTGGAGCTTAGTACCAATCTGACCAAGACGCTCAGGCTGAATATTCCGCTGATGAGCGCCAGCATGGACACGGTAACGGAGCACCGGATGGCCATCGCCATGGCCAGACAGGGCGGAATCGGCATGATTCACAAAAACATGTCCATCGAGCAGCAGGCGGAAGAGGTGGACATGGTGAAGCGCTCAGAGAATGGAGTTATCACCGATCCTTTTTCCCTGTCTCCTGACCATACGGTAAAGGATGCCAGCGACCTGATGCGCAAGTACCGCATCTCCGGCGTGCCGATCACTGTGGGCAAGAAGCTGGTAGGCATTATCACCAATCGTGATCTGAAATTTGAGACGGATTTTACCAAGAAGATTTCCGAGTCTATGACCAGCGAAGGGCTGATCACTGCCAAGGAGGGCGTCACCCTGGAAGAGGCCAAGGTGATTCTGGGCAAGGCTCGCAAAGAGAAACTTCCCATCGTTAATGATGCAGGCGAGCTGAAGGGCCTGATTACCATTAAGGACATTGAGAAGCAGATCAAATACCCGCTGTCGGCCAAGGACAGCCAGGGACGGCTGCTGTGCGGAGCCGCCGTGGGCATCACGAACAATATCATGGCCCGTGTGGATGCTCTGGTACAGGCCAAGGTGGACGTGATCGTTATCGATTCGGCTCACGGTCATTCGGAGAACATTCTGCGCACGCTCAGAGAGGTTAAGGCGGCTTATCCCGATCTGCAGGTGATCGCGGGCAATGTGGCTACAGGCGAGGCGACCAGGGCTCTGATTGAGGCCGGCGCAGACGCTGTAAAGGTGGGTATCGGTCCCGGTTCCATCTGCACGACCCGTATCGTGGCCGGTATCGGCGTACCGCAGATTACGGCTATTATGAACTGCTATGAGGTGGCCAAGGAGTACGGTATCCCGATTATTGCCGACGGCGGTATCAAATACTCCGGCGATATTACCAAGTCTATTGCAGCAGGCGCCAATGTAGTTATGATGGGAAGTCTGCTGGCTGGCTGTGATGAGAGCCCGGGAGAGTTCGAGCTGTATCAGGGCCGTAAGTATAAGGTTTACAGAGGCATGGGATCTCTGGCTGCTATGGAGAACGGCAGCAAGGATCGTTATTTCCAGTCCGATGCCAAGAAGCTGGTGCCCGAAGGCGTGGAAGGCCGCGTGGCCTACAAGGGTCTGGTGGAGGACACGGTATTCCAGCTGTTGGGCGGACTGCGCTCCGGTATGGGTTACTGCGGCGCCAAGGATATCGAGACGCTCAAGGAGACCGGTCAGTTTGTGAAGATTTCTTCCGCTGCACTGAGAGAGAGCCATCCCCATGATATTCAGATTACCAAGGAAGCGCCCAATTATTCTACGGACAATTAATTATATGAAAAAAGACAAAAACGAGCTCTGAAAAATGAGCTCTGGCGGGCAATGGGGCTGCAGGAGATGGAAAGAGTCTTCTGCAGCCCTGTTGACTGCATTGCCGTTTTTTTGTCAAGATTAATCGGGAATTTTGTCGAAATGGGGGATTGACATCCTCGTACATAACAACTACAATTTTATTCATTGAGTGCGTAAAAGCCGCACAGTGTGAAGGAGAAAGAGAAAATGCAGATGGATGCGAAGGAAGCACGGGTAAAGATCTGGGAAGAACTACTTAAGGTGGCGAGGCCGGACTCCAAATTCAGCTGGGAGTTTTCCGAGTTTATCGCTGACTACGAGGGCAGCGACAAGGGCGCGGCTCTTTTAGCTTCTACGGATATGTACAAGAACGCCAAGGTTATCTTTATTACGCCGGATAATAATCTGGAGAAGCTGCGCGAGATAGCTTTCAGAGATAAGAAGACGGTGGTTATGACCAATTACGGAATTACCCGGGGATTCTTCCTGATTCGTCCGGAATACATCCCGGAGGGCAAGGAGGAGGTCGCTTCTCTGCTGGATGGAATCGGCCGTTACTGGAAGCATCAGACGCTGGAGCAGCTGAAGGCTTCGGTGGGACATATCGATATGCTGGTGACTGGAGCTTCGGCGATCACGCCCAGCGGCATTCGATTCGGCAAGGGCCACGGCTATTTTGATCTGGAGTGGGCCATGCTGTACACCTGCGGAATTGTGGACGACAGCTCTGTTATTGTAGGAGCGGGTCATGACTGCCAGGTGGCGGATGTGGAGGTCAATGTGGAGGAATACGATACGGCCATCGACTATATCGTGACGCCTACCCGTATCATTGAGACCCGCCATGAGTTTCCCAGACCGAAGAAGGGCATCATTTGGAGCCGGCTGGCTCCGGGCATGAGAGAGCAGATTCCTCCGATTCAGGAGCTCTGGTGCCGGGTGCACTGCAAATAAGGCTGCGACAAGGCTGTGGGTTTTAATAGAATGGGAGACGAGAAGATGGAACGGACGCCCTTACTGGAACTGAAGGGGATCACAAAGACCTTTGGCGATTTTACAGCCAATGACAATATCAATCTGAAGGTATACAGGGGCGAAGTGCATGCTGTGCTGGGAGAGAACGGCGCAGGCAAGAGCACACTGATGAATATTATCTATGGAATCTATAAGCCGGACAGAGGAGAAATCTCTCTGTCCGGTCAATCTGTCAAAATCCAGTCGCCGCGGGATGCGCTGCGTCATGGAATCGGCATGGTTCATCAGCATTTCATGCTGGTGGGCATGTATTCTGCTATCGAAAATATCTGTCTGATGGGCGAAGAGAAAGCCCTTTCCCTTACCAATAAAAAGAAGACCGAGGAGAAGCTCATAGAGCTGAAAAAGCAATACGGCATCGAGGTGGATCTGCACAGTCCGGTGGAGCAGTTAAGCATCGGCATGCAGCAGAAGGTAGAGATTCTGAAGCTTCTCTACACGGGAGCCGACGTGCTGATTTTTGACGAGCCTACGGCTGTGCTGCCTCCTCAGGAGTGCGACGCCCTCTTTGACGTAATCAAAAATCTGGTTCGCCAGGACAAGGGCGTGATTTTCATCAGCCATAAGCTGGAGGAGGTCCTCTATATCTCCAATTATATTACGGTTCTGACCAGGGGACAGATCACCGGTCAGATCCGGACGCAGGAGGCAGATAAGGAGACCATCGTCCGGATGATGGTGGGAGAGGATATGCTGCCGCCTGACTTTGCAGCCCGCCGCGCTGTGGGCACGCCTGGCCCTGTTGTACTGGAAGGAGAGGGGCTCTACGCCAGAGACGACCGCCATGTCTATACCCTCCAGGGGGTGGACATCCAGATTCATGCGGGAGAGATCGTGGGCGTGGCAGGCGTTGAGGGCAACGGACAGGTGGAGCTTGCGGAAGTGCTGGCCGGCGTGAGAAAGGCCAGAAAGGGAGGCCGGGTGAAAATCGACGGACAGGAAGTGTCTACGAAGAACGCCAGCGCCTTTATCGAAAACAATATTGCCTATGTGCCTGCGGATCGCAACTATGTGGGCAGCGTGCCGGATTTCCCTCTGTATGAAAACTGGATTCTGCGAAACAATCATCCGCCGATGAAGGGACCTTTTCTGGATTACGGAAAGATCCGCGAAGAGGCCCAAAAGGCCATGAAGTCCTTTGACGTGCGGGCCAGAGGCGTGGAGGAGCGCAGCGCCAATCTGTCCGGCGGCAATCTGCAAAAGTTTATTCTGGCCAGAGCCCTGGGCAAGCATCCCAGGGTGCTGATCTGCGAATATCCTACCAGAGGCCTGGATATCAAGGCCACCTGGTTTGTCCGGGACAGGATTCTCAGAGCCAGAGAGGCGGGGATGGGAGTACTGATGATTTCCGGAGATTTTGAAGAGCTGTTTTCCCTGTCGGACCGGATTGTGGTGCTCTACGGCGGCCGGATCGTCGGGGAAGTACGGCCGGAAGAGACTACGGTGCGTAAGGTAGGAATGATGATGATGGGGGTGAGCGGACATGAAAGCAATTGATTCCATGCACAGCGGTGCGCTGCTTCGCCGTATCGGGATCGTACTTTTATCGGTCCTGGCGGCTCTGACTTTGGGGGCTGTCTTTCTGATAATCCTGGATGTGAACCCCTTTACGGCCTACTATTATCTGCTGGTGCGGCCTTTCAGCTCCTTAAACAGCATTGGCGAGATGACCATTAAGATGGTGCCGATTCTGATTGTAGGCATAGGCGTTTCCTTTACCTTTCAGACAAAGCTCAGCAATCTGGGCGGAGAGGGCCAGATCTGCCTGGGAGCTATTGGCATGACTCTGGTTGGAACCTCCTCCTTTGCAGAGGCCGCAGGCGGCTGGTATATCCCGGTGGGAATGCTGGTGGCGGCCCTGTTTGGCGCTTTGTGGGCCGGTATCGCCGGATTTTTCAAAACCCGGTTTAAGGCCAGCGAGATTATCACAACGTTACTGCTCAATTATATAGCCGTGCAGCTGCTCAGCTGGTGCGTATACTACCCGCTGCGGGACACGGCCGGAAATATTCCGCAGTCTGCCGCGGTGGCAGCCACTCTGCCCCGGCTGATCAGCGGCAGCCGGATGAACGTGGGTCTTATCATTGCCCTGGCCTGCGTGGTCGTCTACTGGGTGGTGATGAAGAGAACCAAATTTGGTTACCGCCTGCGGGTTCTGGGCGGCAGCATCAAGGCGGCTACCTTCGGCGGCATCAGCAAGAGAAAATACTATCTGATCGTCATGATGATCAGCGGAGCCTTTGCCGGACTGGCCGGCTCCATCGAACTGGCGGGCACGCAGACCAGACTTCTGGAAGGTCTGGCCGGCTCTTATGGCTTTGACGGCGTGGTGGCCTCTCTGCTTGGAATGATGAATCCCCTGGGCGTGCTGCTGTCATCGGTACTTCTGGGAGCTTTGAGTATCGGGGCGGAGACCATGCAGGTGCGTACCGGCGTGTCCTCCCTTTTCCTCAATGTGCTGGAGGCTCTGATTGTGCTCTTTATCCTGCTGGGCTTCAGCTTTTTTGGGGACGGCAGCCGCAAAAAGAACAAAAAGGGAAAGGAGAGTGAGGAGTAAATGGATCAGATTTTTACCGCAGCTTTCCTGGTACCTCTCCTGGCCGCCGGCGTACGCATGGGCGCTCCCCTGATTTTTGGTTCGGTGGGCGATGTGCTGTCGGAAAAGACCGGCGTCATGAATATCGCTCTGGAGGGCGAGATGCTGATCGCTGCCCTTTTGGCCTTTATGGCGGCCTACAGCTCAGGCAGCCTTCTCCTCGGAGTCCTGGTAGGAGGCTTTACCGGCCTTCTGTCTGCCCTGGTTATCGCGTTTTGGGGAATATCCCGCAGGCAGGATCAGTCCGTGGTAGGCATTATGTTCAATATTTTTGCTCTGGGCTTTACCAACTTTTTGTACCGGGCCACCTTCGGTGTCCGCACGGAACGGGCCAGCGTGGCCACTCTCGAAACAATCCGAATCCCTGTGCTGGCGGATATTCCCTACATCGGTGAAATCTTTTTCCAGCATAATATCCTGGTCTACCTGGCCTTTATCGGCGCCGTGGCGGTCTGGTTCGTGATGAAATACACGAAATTCGGCCTGCAGGCGGCGGCAGCCGGCGAGAATCCCAAGGCGGCGGCAGCGGCCGGTATAAATGTGGTTCGTCTGCGCTATATCGGATACATGTTCAGCGGCTTTATGGCTGGTATCGGCGGAGCGTTTCTGTCGCTGGGAAATGTGGGAACCTTTACGGAAAACATGAGCTCAGGCCGCGGCTTTATCTGTCTGGCTATCACGATTTTATCCCGGTGGAACCCGCTTTTTGCGGTGCTTGCAGCCTTCCTGTTTGGTACGGTGGAGGCTTTGCAGCTCAGGCTTCAGGCTATGGGAGCGGATCTGCCCTACCAGTTTTTCGTGGCCCTGCCCTATATCGTTACCCTGATCAGCCTTGTAATCTTCGGCCGCAATATCCGCGCGCCCAAGGATCTGGGCAATGCATACGATAAGGAGAGCCGCTGACGTGCTGACGGAGAGCTTTTGGCGGAATAACCGCCTGGCTATAAATGAAAACGAGGAGAGAGAAAAATGAAGAGAATCAAACGTGTACTTTGTCTGCTTCTGTGCGTATGTATGGCGGCCATGCTTGCTGCCTGCAGCCAGGGTGAAGCCGCAGAGACCAACGCAGAGGGCGTGAGAACCGAAGTGTCCCGTATCGCCATCCTTCTGCCTGGCTACATCACCGACCAGTCCTGGAACCAGGGAGCCTACGAGGGCCTTAAGACTCTGGAGGAGCAGGGTTATGAGATCGCCTATACCGAGGATGTGCAGGCGGCGGACATGGAGTCCACCTTCCGCAGCTACTGCTCCGAGGGCTATGATTTCGTTATCGGCCACGGCGTGCAGTACGGCGATGCCTGCGTTCGTGTAGCTCAGGACTATCCCGATGTGTATTTCTTCATCACCGGCAATCCGCCGTCGGGCGACAACCTGCCGGAAAACATTGCTTTCTATGACTATAAAGAGTATGAGGGCGCTTTCGTCTGCGGCGCTTTGGCTGCCCTGCAGAGTGAGAGCGGCATCATCGGCTATATCGGCGGCGGCGACAACAGCACCCAGGCTTCCGACAAGAACGCCTTCATCGAAGGAGCCAAGTACGTGAATCCCGATATTGACGTCCGCACGGTAATCACCGGTACCTTCAACGATTCTTCCATGGGCAAGGAGACTGCCCTGGCCATGATCGAGCAGGGTGTGGATGTAATTTTGCAGACCTGTGACGAGACCGGTCTGGGCGCTTTTGAGGCCTGCGAGGAGCAGGGCGTATACTGCATCGGCTATACCTCCGATCAGTCCGCGCTGGTGGAGGGCGACCTCTGCCTGACCTCTCTGCTTGTCAAGGTGCCTGAGATGATTACCTCTCAGATCGACATCATCGCCTCCGGTGAGTTCGGCGGCCTTGAAAATCCCGGTCTGAAAGAGGGCGTTATCGATCTGGCTCCCTTCAGCTCCGCCGTATCCCAGGAGGTGCAGGATCAGGTCAACGAGATCGCTCAGAAGATCATGGACGGCGAGATCGTTATCACGCCTAACTACAACAGCCAGGGCTGATTGGACTTAAGGCAGGCGCTGACTTATAGTCACAGGCGCCGGCCTGAAAAAAAACAGACTTTTCTGTAGACAAGAAAAACGCCTCTGCAAACCGTTTGAAATGCGGCTGCGGGGGCGTTTTTTGCTGTGGTTTTTAAACAAAATAATCGGGGTAATGTTCCTTGAGCCAGAGGACCATTTCCGCCTCGCTTTTTCCGGCCAGCTCCAGTACAAAGGAGGTGGTCTGAAAGCGGTGCTTCAGAGCGGTGAAGCCTAAGGAGAGCAGGTGATCGATATCGGCCTGGGTGAGGAAAAAACTCAGGCGTATCACGGGCAGGCCGCTGGCGCTCAGCAGGTTATAGATCCGTGTGGACAGGCAGAAAATGTAATCGTAGGAAACATACTGCAGCTGATGGATCTCGTTGATGTTAAATATACCCATACACTGCAGGTTTACTTTTTCCCGGAGCTGTTCCAGGAAAAAGCTAACCCTTTCAAAATTTACACTGGTAACAATCACAATCTTTTTTTTGCGCCGGTCGATGGTTTGGTTGCGCAGAATGTGCTTTTCAATCAGGAGAGTCAGGGTAGAAAGCTGTTCGTCCTGAAAGGGAAAATTATAAGCTGCCTTGAAGTAAATGGAATAGCGCTCAATCGTTTCATAGAGATCGGGAAACTGCTCCCTGGTATATTCCACGGTTTTGTCCACGAAGCCGCATTGATAATAGTGGAGCAGGATTTCACGGTAGAAATAGCAGTAGAATTCCTGGATCATTTCCTCCTGCACAAAGAAAGGATGGGGCAGGCTTTCCACCACATGCTCCAGAAAGTCTTCGGTGATTTCCCACAGCCTCCGGTCATAGGGGAAATCCAGAGGTTTTGAATAGCTTAAAAGGCTCAGAGCAATGCTGTAGGGGATGTTTTCTTTTGGATTATCCAGAACATGCATCGGAAAAGGAGCCAGGGGAGGTTTGCTTGCATAATTCAGGTCATAGGAAAGCGGGCGGCTGACCATCAGGCAGATGAAAAGAAGAAGGAATTTTTTGGAAGGATAGTTCAGCGAAAGCTCTTTTCTTGACAGGAAGCGATTCAGCCGGCTGACCGCCTCATCGGCCGCGTCCTGGATATGGGGGGCGGCCAGCTCGTAAGTCTGTTTTTCGATAGGGGTGTTAGCACGGCGGGGGGTGATCCGGTTGTCAGCGGAGAATTCCAGCAGGGGATGCAGGGTGTCGATGACCAGGAAACGAAAACGCAGTTCATCGCCGACAATGCCTAGCCCCTTTTTTTTGAGAGTTACCAGTTTCAGGCCGTGCGTTTCCAGATAGGAACGCAGGTAGGCAGTGTCCTGCTTCTTCGTGGTCAGCGACAGGCCCCATTGTTCATAGAGGGCGCTGGCATTGACATAACCGTTGAAGAAAATCGCTACGACCATAACGGGAATCCGTTCTTCCACAGAGCTGACATAGTCCTCCGGTGCAAAATGCCGGATAAATTCTACCAGCTCATTGTAGGAAAGCAGGCTATGGCACCAGCCCCGGTCCATTTCTACCAGGGGCCTGTCGGAATAGAAATTGATTTTGTCAATGTTGCGGCGGATGGAGGTCTCATTCCGATTAAATTGGAGAGAGACCTTATCCAAAGGAACCCGGTTTCTCTTCTGGATAAAGCGCAGGACACTGAGATCGTGATAATTCAAGCCCATGGTTTTCCTCCTTGCATGTTCTATGCTTGCGTTGGATTTTGGCCTTTTAACCCTAGTATCATTATAAAAATAAAGGCAACTAAATGCAAGAAAAAAAGAAAAACTTTTTGCCTTGAAGCAACCACAAAATTTGATATGATATAGACAGTTCAAGAAGCGCTTCAAGATCAATAGCAAAAAGAAATATGAAATGTGAGAGGAAAAAAGAGTATGAGTAAACAGAAATCATCCAGCTGGAAGGACAGTATCCAGACCTTTGGACGTTCTCTCCTGCTCCCGATTGCCCTGTTAGCCCCGATCGGCATGGTAATGGGCATCTGCAGCGCTCTGACCCAGTCATACATGATTGAGCGTTTCCCGTTCTTAGGCGGTGAAGTGGTCAGCACGATGATTAAAAGCCTGCAGAATATCACCAGTATTGTGTTCAACAACATCCCGATCCTGTTTGCTATGGGCGTGGCCCAGGGGATGGCAAAGCATGAGAAGGGAATCGCTGTATTTGCCTCTGTGGTTGCTTACCTTACCTTGAATACGGTCATGAATGTATACTTGTCTGTTACAGGAACCCTGGCAGACTCTGAGACCATGGCCCAGATGGGCCAGGGCGTAATCCTTGGTACCCAGACCGTTAAGCTGGAAGCCCTGGGCGGTTTGATTTCCGGTTTGGTAGCGGCTAAAGTGGCTGACCGGTTCTATCGGTTGGAACTGCCGTTGGCGTTCGCTTTCTTTGGCGGCAAGAAATCCATCCCGATTATCACTTTTGTTTGCATGATCCCGATCGGTTTGGTAGTTCCGATTATCTGGAGCGGCGTGACAGCGGTACTTACCAAATTGTCCTTTATTTTCACGGCTCCAGCCATCGGCGCATCGGTTTACTATACGCTGAACCGTATGCTGATTCCTTTTGGCCTGCACCATGTGCTGGCATCCCTGGTCCGCTTCACGGAGGCTGGCGGCGTTTACATGATCAATGGTACAGAGTTCGTTGGTATTCTGAATGCGATGAACGAGGTTCTGTTCAATCTGGGACCGGACAGCCCTTATTGGGCTGAGCTGATGCCTACCCTGTCCAGCTACCTGGGCGGTGCGCAGATGCTGACCACCCTGTTCCGTATTCCGGCTATCGGCCTGGCTATGTACAAGACCTCTTTCTTAAAGAACCGCAAGATGGCTAAGGGCGTTGTGCTGACCTGCGCGCTGACTGCTTTCCTGGGCAACATTACGGAGCCGATGGAGTTCTCGTTCCTGTTTATCTCGCCGCCGCTGTTCATCCTGTACTGTGTGCTGTGCGGTATCGGCATGCTGCCTTATCAGTTCCTCAATATCAGCATCGGTTATATCCGCGGTACGATTTTTGACTTCGGTATCTTTGGCCTGCTGTATGAGAACACCCACTGGGTGAGCCTGATCCTGCTTGGCATCATTAACTTCTTCCTGTTCTACTTCGTATTCAAGTGGTTCATCCAGAAGTTTAACCTGGAGACCCCTGGACGTGAGGGATTTGAAGTAGAAGAGTCGGCAAGCATTCTGCTGAAGGAGAAAAACTGGCCTGGCATCGCTGCTCTTGTAGTAGAGGGCCTGGGCGGCAAAGATAATATCGTGAATGTGGAGAACTGCATCTCCCGTCTTCGTGTAGACCTGAAGAATCCTGACCTGGTAGACCAGGTGAAGATCAAGGATTCCGGCTGCGCCGGCATCTTCTTCCCTTCCAAGAACCACATTCATGTGGTATTTGGCCCTCATGTGGAATTTGTGCGGCATGCCGTAGACGACCTGTTAAAGAAATCGTGAGGAATAGGATAACAGTATGAGAGCCTTGTATGATTCCAAAAGCAAATTAGATGACCGCGGAATAAAGCATCTTCTCAGTGAAGAAAACCGTCTGCGTACCTGGCTGAAGGTAGAGCAGGCCCTGGCTCTTTCCCAGGCGGAGGAGGGATTCATCCCGATGGAGGCGGCACGCGATATTGCCGCCCGCCGTCTGGAGGATCTGGATCTGGAGGAGATGGCCCGCATTAAGGAAAAGGTGGGACATGGCTTTGTTCCTTTTGTAAAGGTGCTGGTAAAAGCCTGTTCGCCGGAGGGCGGCAAATATGTGCACTACGGCATCACCACTCAGAATATCCAGCAGACTTCCCAGCTGTACATAGCCAAGGAGGTAACGGCGATCTATCAGAGCTTTCTGGCAGACATCCTTCGGAGTCTGGCCGATCTGGCAGAGGACAATGCCGACACCGTCATGGCGGGAAGAACCCATGGAAAACATGCGATTCCGATCACCTATGGCTATAAGGTTTCCGTGTGGATCAGCGAGCTGATGCAGAGCGTGGACCGGCTGGCCCAGTGTTCGGACCGAGTCTTTACCGTTATGATGGGCGGAGCCGTGGGCGGCTTTAACGCCACCGGCGAGACCGGCCGCCGTGTACAAAAGAGAGTTGCGGACCGGCTTGGTATGACCGCTATGGAGGTGCCCAGCCGCAATATGAGCCAGATGAAGATTGAATATATGATGAATCTGTCTCTGGTGTGCAACACGCTTCACAAGATGGCGGAGGAAGTGTATTACACCGGGGTGGAGGAATTCGGCGAGGTGAGCGAGGCCTTTACGCCCGGCACCATCGGCAGCTCCACCATGCCTCAGAAGATCAATCCCAAGCTGGCCAAGGGAATCATAGCCAACTCCCAGAAGCTGTACTCTCTGCCGACTACCGGCCTGTTTTCCGCAGTCCGTATGTTTGAAGGAGACAGCAGCTCCTATATGCTCTTCGACGGACTGCTGGAGGAGGCCATGGAACTGACGACGGAAGTGCTGATCCGGGCCGAGGAGCTGACCCGCACCCTGTGCGTCAATAAGGAGCGTATGCTTTCCAACGTTAATATTAACAAAGGCCTGGACAACAGCGAGCATGTCATGATGTGCGTGGCGGCAAAGCTGGGCAAGGACAAGGCTCATGAGCTGATGTACGACAAGGCCATGAAAGTAGAGCGGGAAGGCAAGGATTACTATACCGTCCTGCAGGAGGACCCTACGCTTCGCTCCATGTTTACCGACGAGGAGTTAAAAGAGATGATTGATCCGGCCAGCTATACCGGCCTGTGCGGCACCATCGCCCGCGAGATGGCGGCGAAGGCCCGCGAGAAAGCGGAGGAGCTGACAGCGGAGCAATAATAGGATTATTAAAAAAAGAGCCTGTTTCCGGTTTCCTGGCGACAGGCTCTCTTTATCAAAGATCTTTATCAAGGAGGACAAACGGATATGAGAAAATCTCATGTAATTACCATTTCCGGCGCCGGCAGCGCAAGAGTTCCGGCACTGGTGGGAACGCTGATTAATTATAAGGAGCGCTTCCCTCTTTCCAAGATTATTTTTTATGATATCGATAATGAGCGGATGGGGAAAATGGAGGCCTATGACCGTCTGGTGCTCAAGTGCTTTTATCCAGAGTGCGAAGTGGTATTTACCACCGACGAGGATGTGGCTTACCGGGATACGGATTTCATTTTCTGCCAGATGCGCGTAGGAAAGACCGAGATGCGTTCTTACGATGAGAAAATCCCGCTGAAATATGGCCTGGTGGGACAGGAGACCTGCGGACCGGGCGGTTTTGCCTATGGAATGCGTTCCCTGGGAGCCATGAAGCACATGGTGGAAAAGGTGCGCTCCTATTCCAAGGACACCTGGATCTTAAACTATACCAATCCGGCAGCCATCGTGGCCCTGGGTCTGGATAAGATGTTCCCCGATGACAAGCGGATCTTAAATCTGTGCGATCAGCCCTTCTCCCTGATGAAGAGTTTTGCCAAGATTTTGAATGTGCCCCAAGAGAATCTGCGGGCCAGGTATTTCGGCCTGAATCATTTTGGCTGGTTTACGGCCTTGAAGGATGTGGACGGCACCGATTATTTCGATACCCTGCGCACCTATCTGCGGGACCATGACTTCCGTCCCTTTAATGCAGAGCAGCGCTCCAAATCCTGGCTGGATACCTATGTGCGCGTCAACAAATATATGCAGTACATCGACGAGTACATTCCTACTACTTATTTGCAGTACTATATGTTCCCGGAGGAGATCGTGGCGGAGAGCGATCCCAATTATACCCGCGCCGACGAGGCCAGAGATTCCCGGGAAAAGGAAGTCTTTGAAGCCTGCGGGAAGGCTGTGGGCAAGGACAGCATTGACCGGGCCGAAATGCTTACCAACAGCGTCTTCGGCAATCTGATGGTGGAGGTGGCCGAATCCATCGCCTACGATCTGAACCGGGAATTCATCGTACTGGTGCGAAATGAGGGCATTATCAGCAACTTTGAGGATGACGCCATCGTGGAGGTGGCCGGCACCATTGGCAAGGATGGAGCCAAGGGCTATCCCTACGGACCGATCAAGCCTTTTTACAAAGGACTGATGGAAGGTCAGTACGCCTATGAGCTTCTGACGGTGGAAGCCTTTATGGAGCAGGATTACACGAAGGCTCTGGAGGCTCTGACCCTAAACCGCACCGTCGTAGACCCTTCCAAGGCCAAGGCGGTTCTGGACGATCTGATGGAAGTAAATAAGGATTACTGGACGCTGAAATAATAAAAATAAAAGAGATTATTGCGGCTATATAAGCGGAGGAATATATGGTTCTCTATAGTAAAAACATTGTCCTGGAGGACGGCGTACGGGAAGGCTTCTTGGAACTGGCAGACGGCCGGATTCAGGCAATTCACGAAACCTGGGAGGGACCCTTTGCCGACTATGCAGATCAGGTGATCTTTCCGGGTTTCATCGACATACATATCCACGGCTGGGCCACGGGCTCTTTCTGGTTTGAAAAGACGGCGGAAGCTACCCTGGAAATGTGCCGGACTCTGCCCTATGCGGGCGTGACTTCTTTCCTGGCCACATCGGGAGCCGATACGATCCCGGAAATCAAGCAGTGCATTGATGCGGCGGATACGGCCTGGGAGAAAAGCGAGGGAGAAGGAGCCCCGGAGCCCGGAGCCTGCGGCGCGGAACTGTTGGGCGTGCACCTGGAGGGACCTTTTATCAATCCCAAGTATAAGGGAATGCAGAGAGAGGAGTGCTGCATTGAGCCCAGTCTTTCTGTGATGGAGGAGCTCTACGGCTCCTTCCGCCACAAGCAGCTGTGCCGTCATATGACCATAGCGGTGGAGCGAAACGGCGCCAGAGAGGTGCTTGGCTTTTGCCGGGAGCATGGAATTCAGACGGCCATCGGACACAGCGCCGCCACTTTTGCCGAGATTACAGCCATCAAGGACGCCGGAATCGGCGGAGTCACCCACACCTTCAGCGGTATGAGGGGCTTTCATCACCGGGAGTTAGGCGTAGCCGGATCAGCTCTGTATTACGATGACCTGATGTGCGAGTTTGCCAAGCAGACCGGTCTTACGGTGTCCCACGAGGCCTTCGACATTGCCTACCGGATCAAGGGAAGCGACCGGATCATTCTGACGACGGACTGCTCTGGCCTGGCCCAGACGCAGACGGAATTTGATCATTATATCCGTCAAATGAAGTTTGTAAAAGACGGCGACAGGCTGCGCATCGACCACTATGACGGGAGACAGGAGTGGATCGATCCCCATGATTACGAGGCGGTGCGCCATATGGAGATGAGCTACGCAGAATCGGTGCAGAATATGGCTGCCCATACGAAGGTGGACTGGCTGGATATTATGAAGATGACCAGCCTGAATCCGGCAAAATACATCCATGTGGACGACAGAAAGGGAAAAATAGCGCCGGGTATGGATGCAGATCTGACCATTATGGATCAGGAGCTGAATCTGGTCAGCGTATTCTGCCGGGGAAAGGAGTACCGCCGATGCTAGGAAAATCGACGGCAGGAGAAAAGACAGCAGGAGAAAAGACAGCGAAAGAGAAGTCATTAAAGCAGCAGACGGCAAAGAGGAGACGCTGTGCGGTCAGCGATTTTGACCGGACGCTGTATGTAAACGAGGAGATCAGCCCGGAGAATATCCGGGCTGTGCGCCGCTGGCAGGAGAGGGGAGAC
Source organism: uncultured Lachnospiraceae bacterium (assembly GCA_944381515.1). Classification (GTDB taxonomy): domain Bacteria; phylum Bacillota; class Clostridia; order Lachnospirales; family Lachnospiraceae; genus RGIG7193. The sequence goes on from CALWLM010000018.1 coordinate 28,439, forward strand.
TGGTTTGTCATCGCCACCGGCCGCAATGAAAGCGGACTGATGGAAAAGCTGAGTCAGTTCGATTGCAGGCCTGACGCTTATATTCTGAACAACGGGGCCCGGATTCTTCTGGCAGACGGGACGGAGATCTATTGCCGGACCATTGAGGATGCCACCTCCCAGGCGGTAATGCGTTATCTCTACGAAAACGATCGGGATGGGTTCGGCGTTACCCTGCGGGACCGGAAGGTCAATGTACTGTCGGCTGACCATACGACGACGCAGAAAGCCTGCGACGGCGTAATCACCATAGACCAGGCGCAGGAGCTTGCGGATGTGGTGCAGCTGCATACCAGAAGACCGGATGATCCGGCGTGGATCTCCAGGCTGTGCCGGGATCTCAATGAACGCTTCCCCGGCGTCACCGCCTATGCCAATGTGTGGAACGCGGATATTATGGCCCACGGCGTGGACAAGGAGGCGGGCATCCGTTATCTGGTAGAGTATGCGGGGGGCTTTGATCAGGTGCTCACAGTGGGAGACAGTGAAAACGACGTCCGCATGATCGGAGAGTACGCAGGGGCGGCCATGAGCTGCGCCTGTGAGAATGCCAGACAGGCCGCTTCCAGGACGGTGGAGTCGGTGGCGGAATACCTGAACGCTTATCTGGAGTAAAAGCAAAGCAACAGCAAAATGGCAGGGGCAGACGGAAGCGGCCGGTCTGCCCTGTCAGAAGGAAACGGCGGGTAATCAGAGCTTCTGCATATGCAGCTCGCCTCGTTTCAGACGAAAGATCACATCAGCCTGGGAGGCCAGCTCTGCCGAATGAGTGACTACCACCACACATCGATTCATATGGCGGGCGCTTTCCTTTAGCATTTCCGTAATGGCCTGGGCGGTATCCTCGTCCAGACTGCCGGTGGGTTCGTCTGCCAGTATGATGGGAGCTTCGCTTGCCAGAGCTCTGGCGATGGCCACCCTCTGCTGCTGACCGCCGGAGAGCTTGCGCACATTCCGCCTGGCCTCCTCGGCGGTCAGCCCCAGCCGCGTAAGAAGCGGCAGCGGCGGCAGCTTGGAGGTCAGCGCTACATTTTCCACAGGCGTCAGATAGTCGATCAGATTACAGCTCTGAAAGACAAAGGACACATGCCTGCGCCGGTGATCGGCAAGTCCGGTTTCGGCAATATCCCGGCCGTCAAAAAGAATCCGGCCGCCGTCTGGGCTGTCCAGGCCGCCCAGCAAAGACAGAAGCGTAGTTTTACCGCAGCCGGAGGGACCGAGAATGGCGTGGGAGCCTGCCCGACTCCAGCCTGCCGCTCACATCCCGCAGGATGATCTGTTTGTCATTGTAGCTGTATTTTAAATGGGAAAACTCTAGGATGCTCATGGGATTAACCTCCTGTCTTGTCTGTTTCATATCTATCTATCTATTTATTTGTCTGTTTTTATGGGTGTTTTGTATCTGCTTTTCACCTATCTGCTATTAATTCATTTGCTTTTAATCCATCTGTGAAAGAATGGCTCCTGGCCGCAGGCGAATGATTGTAACGCCGGCAAACAGCACGGCCAGAATCAGGCAGACGAGGCCTGTCAGGCAGACTGCGGCGGCATCCGACAGGGAGAGGGAGACAGTCAGGCTGCCGGCCTCGCCCAGACGGCCTGCCAAAAGGGAACCGGCCAGGTCCGTAAGGAGGCTGGTAAGCCCCCAGGACGCGGCTGCTGCGGGGACGGCCAGCAGGAAATTTTCGGTCAGGAACTGAAGCAGGATCTCTCCTTTATTCCGCCCCAGAGACAACAGATTGCCGGCCTCTCTCTTGCGGCTTCGCGTCCAGAGCGTCAGCAGAAGGGCCACCAGAGCCGTACCGGCGGCAGCGATGGCGGCGACCGCCGTATCTATCATGGTCTGGAGAGAAGAGAGGGGATGGGAAATCAAATCAAAGCTTTCGGTATCGGCCGCATAGGTGAAGGTTTTTCCCTTTAGCTCCGGCAGATTTTCAATGGTGTTCTGGATATTTTCAATATTTTCGGCGGAGTTTACATACACATCGACGGACCCCAGCTCCAGAGTCTGGCGGTCAAAAATTTCATTGTAGCTGTTCATATCAATAAAACCCTGATTGGCGGGAATTCCGTCGGACATCATGGCCTCCTTGGTCAGTCCTTCCGTTCCACTGAAAATACCCACGATTTCAAAGGTGTTTTTGGTGTCGCTGTCCAGGCTGTACAGAGTGAGACTGTCTCCTGCGGAAAGTCCGTTTTTCTCCGCCAGCTCCCGGGAAATCATTACGGCGTAGGAGTCTTCGGGCGTGATGTGGCGGCCTTCTTCCAGGGTATAGGTCCCGTTCAGAAACTTGGAGTTCAGCGCGGAATTAAAGGTTACGGTGTAGGGAACGGATTGTCCGTAGTCGGTATAGCTGACGTTAAAGGCGCCGGGGAAGTATTCAAAATCCACAGCGGCTCCCCAGTATCCGCCTTCGTTTTGCGCGCTGCAGGCCACTACGCCGTCTACCTGGGAGATGGCGTCTATGACATCCTGGGTGATGTAATCGCCCTGATAGATGTAGGATGTTCCCCAGCTGTTTTCCGTTCCGCTTCCATATAGGTCCATATTGCCGGAATCAATCTCAATATGGATGGAGCCGCCCACGGTCTCTTTGACCATGTCGCTTTGCCGGCCGGCGGCGCGGCCTATGGACAGGGCGAGGAGAGCTGCCGACGGCAGCAGGGTGTAGGTCAGAAACAGGATGATGCTGCGTACTTTCTGCCGGCGGCAGTAGCGAACCGCCCGTCTGAAAAAATTCATGCTGATAACCTCCTTAATTCATTTTGGTTAAAATTTCTTTGGGCTTAAATGCCAGAATGACGCTGCCGGAGGCCAGAATGGCAAGCAGCGCGGCAGCCGCCTCCCCGCCCAGCAGAAGAAGGGAGCGGAGAAGGTCGGGATGCAGGTAATCCGGAATTGCATCCGAAGACAGAGAGCCAAAGAGCAGCTCGTTTAACCTGCCGGAACAGGCAAAGGACAATAGAAGAGCCGACAGAAAGCCAAGAAGCAGAAGAATGCCGGTTTCCAGAGCAAATTGCCCTATAATTTCCATCTTTGATTTTCCCAGAGACAGATAGAGACCCGCTTCATGTATACGGCCCCGGGTCTGCAAAAGCAGAAGCAGCGTGAGCACTGCGGCCCCCAAAACGGCGGCTGCGGCAATCAGGGAGAGGACCAGCTCCTGGAGATTTTGGAGTTCCCCGGCGATTTGCCGGTACTGGAAATCATTCTCCCGCAGGATATGGCTGTCCCAATCGATGGAAGAGAGTTCTTTGACCTGACGCAGAATATCTTCCAGAGCCAGAGGATCGCTTATATAGAAGGCGATTTCTCCCTCATAGAGGCCGGGCTCCTGCTCCTGCAATTGGATCAGGAGGCTGCTGTCTGAATAAATATGATTGACGGCCCTGGCGGCGGTGGGAGAATCTGCGCTGTCGGAGCTTTCCGGGGGCTGGAAGATTCCGATGATTTCTGCCTGGGCATAGGCAGTCTTTTGGGGGATTGTGTCGGTATATTCTCCGTTCAGAGTCCCCAGGCCGGCATGGGTCAGCGTAATACGGTCGCCCACCGACAGATTATTCTCCGCCGCCAGTTCTGCGCTGATGAGAATTTTGTTCACATCTTCGGGGCGGATATGGCGTCCCGCCGTCAATGTGTATTCTTCCTCCCGGAATACATCCAACAGGGAGGAATCCCGCACGGCGGTTACCTGGCCCATGTTGCTGTCCGCATTGTCTCCGGCCCCCGCAAGAAAATGGAGCTGGCTGCTTTTGGCATACCCGTAATGCTCTGTGTTGTAGCTTCGAAGCAGATCTCCTGCGGCATCGATGATCTGTTCAATGCTCTCCTGGGAGATCACCGGAGCGGCAGCGTCGGTGATGCCGCCCTCCTCCAGGGTAAGCCGGGCATAGGGACGTATATAGAAAGCGGCTCCGATGC
>CALWLM010000019.1 GCA_944381515.1 uncultured Lachnospiraceae bacterium
TCAGCGGACTGGGAATGGTTCGGTTTGAGTTTACCGGAGGATCGGATATTGTTCAGATTGGTAAGCTGATCGGAATGTATATTCTTTAAGACGGCTTCCGCATTGTAAGCTTATTCTGTTTTTATAAAATGAATTGATATGGATTGTTACAGGACCGGGTATCTCTGTAAAGGGAGGCTCGGTCCTTTTTACGCGGTTTTCGTTGGGATTCGTTATGATAGGAAATGGTAATGGTCAGCCGCCGTTGACAGTCGAAGACAATGGACCAATCTGTGGGCCATGGAGGGGGAATTGGGGCCATTGAGGAGCAGCGCTGGCCTGTGTCTTTGAGGCGGGTATTCTTTTCTTTCTGTATTGTAAACAGCAGATGCTATTTGCAGTTATAAAATGAATAAAGGCCGCTCCTGGTGGAATATTTGATTTTGAAAAGGCTTACAGTTTAGATTCTTCGGAGAGTGATTGCTGTCAAAATCTATATTTTTCCGATCGGCGAATACTAGTGATAATCTTAATATCCGGCGTTTGATTTAAGGCAAGGATCCGATTCAGATACTCTGTTCTCGTGATTATTTTCATACGTCCTACCGCTTTCAAAAAATGAATCTTTTTAATTTTTTGAAAGCGGTCCGATGCTTTGTGCGTTTCGCGGCAATGCAGATCAAGAAAGCTTCGACAGTTCCATGAGGATTTCCTTTCCGTCACGGCAGCCTGTCTCCACAAAGCCCAGCTTCTCATATAAGCTCTTTGCGGCATCGTTTCTTTCTGCACTTCGGAAACGTGCAGCGAATATCTCCAATTTGTCTCATTCACATCTTCAAGCCGGATCATAGCATTGTCCCTCCGCTGATGGCATAGATCACCAGGCTTGCCGCTCCGCACAGGCACATGACTAGGATGGGATTGAGCTTGAAGCGGCGCAGGGCGAAGAAGGCGGCGATGAAAAGGACGGCTCCGATCCACTGAATCTGGGAAAAAATCGAGGAAAGGGATATCGCGTCCCCGCCCAGGACGACGGTCTGGAGCATGGAGAGACCGGCGGCAGCGATCAGGGCCACGACGACGGGACGGAGGCTGGCCAGGACGCTGCTCACCGTTTCCGCTCCCTGATATTTGCGGTAAATATAGGCCAGGAGGGTCACCAGGATGCACGCCGGAAAAATGGCGCCGAAGGTGGCGGCCACGGCCCCTGATATGCCGGCGATGCGGATGCCGACGAAGGTGGCGGAGTTGATGGTGATGGGGCCGGGTGTCATTTCGGCGATGGTCACCAGGTCGGTGAATTCACTCATGGTAAGCCAGCTGTGGCTTTCCACCACCTGATTCTGAATCAGGGGAATAGCCGCATAGCCGCCGCCGACGCTGAACAGTCCCACCTGTATAAAACTGAGAAAAAGCTGCAGATAGATCATGCTTTCACCCTCCTTTGCCGATGGATCAGCCACAGCCGCAGGATACCAATCACGGCGGCGGTCAGGATAATGTAGATTACGTTGACATTTAAAAAGAAGTCGCAGACGAAGGCTCCTGCCATGATTATCAGAGAGAAGGCGCTTTTCTCACGGAAAACATTGTTCCCCAGGCTGCAGGCCACATCCAGAACCACGGCGGCTACGCCGGCCTGCATTCCCTTCAGCACCACGGCCACCCACACATTGCTGGCGAAGGCTGCATAGAAAAAGGAGATAACCGACAGGATGATCATCGGCGGCAGGATGGTTCCCAGTACGGCCACCGCCATTCCCACGAGGCCGCAGACCTTGCAGCCTACCAGGATGGCTGCGTTTACAGCGATGACTCCGGGGCAGGATTGGGCTAGGGCTGTGAAATCCAGCATTTCCTTTTCGTCGATCCAGTGCAGCTCGTCCACAAATTTGCGTTTCATGAAGGTGACGATGACAAAACCGCCGCCGAAGGTGAAGCTGCTGATATAAAATGTGGTAAAAAATAGGATGCGCAGGAGACGTCCGCGGGATGTGTTTCCCTGCTGCGCTGCCGGCTGTGAGGCTGCTCCTTCCATTTCTTTTGTTCCCTCCTTTGTCCTTCTATCCAATATAAGTTCCCGGTTCAATATAGCACTTGAAAGCCCATAAGAAAAATATTATAATTTTATAGAGTTATTAGCAAAAGGGCTATGATTGGCGGTTTGAAACGGGCCAGAAAAGCGCCCGGAAGGAAAAGGGAGGAACAGGCGATGACAATCCGGCATTTTCGTATTTTTGCGGCGGTGGCCTCCTGCGAGAGCATTACGAAGGCGGCGGAGCGGCTTTATGTGACGCAGCCTACGGTCAGCGTGGCGATTCGGGAGATGGAGGAGCATTATGGGACCAGGTTCTTTGAGCGGATCAGCCAGAGGCTGAGGATTACTGAGGAGGGACGGGCCATGCTTTCTCATGTTCTGCACCTTTTGGAACAGTATGACGAAATGGAGAAAATGTTCCGCAATCCGGATTCACAGGGCCTTTTGCGGGTGGGAACCAGCGCCAATGTGGGCAGCGGGTATATGGCGGAGCTGACGGCCGTTTTCCTGCGGCGCTATCCGGGGATGCAGATAAAGGTCCGCGTAAGCTCTGCGGATTCCCTGGAAAAGCTTTTGATGGACAATCAGCTGGATCTGGCGGTGGCCAGCGGGGCCTTTCACTCTCCGTCGATCCGTCTGAAGCTGCTTTTTTCTGAGCCTTATATGGCGGTGTGCGCGCCGGGCCATGAGCTGGCGGGAAAGACCGTTTTTTTGCGGGAATTTATGGGTTATCCTCTGCTGTTTCGGGAGGAGAGAAGCGGAGCTTATGAGGTTTTTCAGGCGGCGGTGGCTCAGGCCGGCGGCCTGGTGGAACCGGTCTGGGAAAGCAGTTCTCAGGAGGCTCTTCTGGAGGCTGCGCGAAATGGACTGGGGCTTACGATCCTGCCTCTGCGTCTGGCTCAGGAAGAGGAAAAGAAAGGACGCCTGGCCTGTATTACTATCCGGGATTTTGCTTTCCGAAGCCCGGTGTATCTGGCCTGTCATCAGCACAAATTTATCTCGCCGGGAATGAAAAAATTCATGGATTTTGCGGTGGAGAGACTGCAGGTGGAGAAAGAAACACAGGGAGAGGAAATCCCGCTTTCCAAAGAGCCTCTTTCGGTGTAAAATAAATAAGAGTTCGGCAGATAAGATACAGCGGAGCATACAGGATAGGAGATAAAAATATATGAAGGGCTGGGAAAAGATACCGGAGCAGTTCTGGGGACTGTTCCATTCGCGCAACCGGTATATCTATATGGAGGCGGTCATAGTCATTCGTCAGGAATATCTGTACAATGACTATTTTTTAAGCCGGGATACCTGCATCCAAATTTTGAAAGATCATTTTTCCGGGGAGAAGATTCTGATGCTCCCCGATGACGACGAGGAGGAGACCTCCCTGTATGAGCCGGACAGTACCCGGATTCTGAATCGCCTGGTGAATTTTGCCTGGCTGAAGCGGGTGGACGATCACAGCGGCCTGACGGTCAACATCACCATACCGGATTATGCCGCCGTCTTTATCGACGCGCTGGAGAAGGTGTTAAATCCGGAGCTGGAGGATGCGGACGTCTTTATTCAGAATGTCTATGCCAATATCTATTCCTTCTGCCACGATCCGAGGGCCGGCATAGAGCTTCTGCGCACGGCCCAGGTAAATATCCTGCGGCTCAACAAGGCCCTGCAGGACATGCTTCACAATATGGACGACTTTTTTAATCGTCTTTTACGGACCGAGAGCTATGGGGAGGTGCTGGCGGAGCATCTGGACGGCTATGTGGAGAGTATTGTCAAGGGAAAATATCATCTGTTAAAGACAGACGACAATTTTTATCGCTATAAGACCGATGTGCGAAGGCTTTTGCGGGAAATAGGAGAGGACGATGAACGTCTGGAGAATTTGAAGCGCAGGCTGGTGAGCCAGGGGAGAAGCAGCGAGGAGGCGGAGGAGGAGCTTTCGGCCCTTCTCGACCGGATCGAACAGGGCTTTTCCAATATGGAAAAGCGGATCGCCAATATCGATGCGGAGCATAACCGCTATGTCCGCGTTACGGTGAGCCGCCTGTCTTACCTGCTTTCCAGCGACCGTTCGATGAAGGGGCTGGTGGTGGATCTGTTAAACCGCCTGTCCAGGGCCGGCGATGAGGAGCAGGAAGAGATCTTCGCCGATGTGGCAGGCAGCATTCGTCTGGGGACCAGAAGGGTGCTGTCAAAGGAGCTTCTCTACCGGCGCAGGGGGCCGAACCGGGTCTTTGAAGAGACCATCGAGGAGCCGGAGCCGGAGGAGGATCTGACGGCGGAGGACGTGCTGCGCTTGAACCGGAGCCGGAAACGCTACAGCCGCCGGCAGGTGGAGAGCTTTATTCTGGACCGAATGGAGGACGGGGTGCTCCATGCAGACAGTCTCGCCATGGACGGGGAGGAGGATTTCGAGCTGTTAGTGCTGGCCTGTGATTATGCCAGCCAGAAATCCTGCCCCTTTGCCATCGAGGACCGGGACGCCCCGATGATGGAAAAAGGCGGATACCGCTATCCACAGCTGGTATTTCGCCGAAAAAAACAGACGAGACAAAAGGACAGACGAGAGAAAAAGGAGGGCGCGGCCAATGATTCCCTATATGGATGAACTGAAGGAGGAGGAAAGGCGCGAGGTGACGCAGATCATACGAACGCTTTACGATCAGACCTATGTGCTGGAGCGCCGTTATGACCGCAAGACGGAGCGTTTCCCGATGAACCGGGATTACCGGCTGTGCGAGAGACACCTGGAATTTTTACAGGAGTATTTTCGCATCGGCGGAGTGGAGCTTAAGGAAAACCGGCAGTTGGGTATTTTTTATCTGGAGGGGATGGAGACTATCGGCGAGAAGCTGGGAAGGATTACCACCCTCTATGTGCTGGTTTTAAAGCTTCTGTATGATGAAAAGGTAAATCAGGCTTCCACTGCCATGCAGGTCTTTACCACCATTGCGGAGATCCATGATAAGATTACTCTTTTCCGCCTGTGGGATCGCAGCAATTCCCGGTATCTCACGCAGATGCGGGAGGCGGTGCGGCTGCTGAAGCGATATCAGATCATCGATACCTTTGAAAATGGGCAGGATCTGGAGGGAGAGAGCCGCGTGGTCATCTATCCGACCATTCACCTGCTGCTCAGAGGAGAAGACATCCGGGCGATTCTGGAAAAATACAGCGGGCAGAGAGAGGAAGAGAACGTCGCTTCCGCTGCGGAATGGACAGAGGACGAGACGGCGGAGGGTAAGATGACGGGAGAAGAGATGACAGAAGAGGAAATAGCAGAAGAGGGAATGACAGAAGAAAGGATGGAGGAGAAGCAGGATGACGACAGATAACGGCTGCCTGATACTGGAGCGCATGTGCCTGAATAACTGGCATTACATCCCGGAGAAGGTGCTGACCTTTAGTCCGGAGATCAATTTTTTCACCGGCCATTCCGGCAGCGGCAAATCTACGATTATCGACGCCCTGCAGCTGGTGCTCTACGCCGATTCCAACGGCAAAAATTTCTTCAACAAGGCGGCCAAGGAGGATTCTGACCGCAGCCTGATCGAGTACCTGCGCGGGATGAAGACCGTGCGGGAGAACGACGAGATCGGCTATCTGCGCAACCACAATTTCTCCAGCACCATCGTGCTGGAATTCTCCCACAGCCCTGGCGGGCAGTCTTTCTGCGTCGGCGTGGTTTTTGATGTGGATGTGGACGGAGGCGGGGAGATAAACCGCCTGTTTTTCGTCCATTCCGGCCGGCTGTCCGAGGACCGCTACCGCCGGGACGGGAGGGCTGCGACCATTGCGGAGGTGAGGGCTTTCTTAAAAAGCTTTCCCGAGGAGGAGGTTTTTTACTCCAGCACCAACAACCGTTTTCGCAGAGAGCTTTACGAGCGGTATTTCGGCGGTTTGAATCCCGACAAGTTTGTGGCTCTGTTTAAAAAGGCGATTCCCTTCCGGATGGATATGAAGCTGGAGGATTTTGTCGGCAGCTATATCTGTATGGAGAAGGATATCCGCATCGAAGAAATGCAGGACAGCGTGACCCAGTATGTACGGCTGAAGCGCAGGCTCCAGGAGACGGAGGAGGAGATCGAGCTGCTGGAAGGCGTGCATGGGGCTTATCAGAAATATCTGGAGGCCGGGGAAAAGACAGCCCTGTGTCAGTACGCCCAGGATGCGGTGGAAATCACGGCCTTAAAGGAGGAGATTCGTCAGGGAATTGCCCGGACCACTGCCTTTCGAGAGGAAAGGGACAGGGCAAAGGAGGAGCTGGCTTCCCTGGAGGAAGAGGGCCGGCAGATGCGGGACGAGAGGGACGAGCTGGTGCGCCGCCTGGAAAACAGCGGGTATCTGAATGTGCAGGAGAGCCTGCGCCATGTGAACGAGACGCTGGAGAGATGCCGGATCAGCCGTTCCTCCTTTGACCGGATGGCCGAGGGCCTGAAGGGATGGAAGCAGATGGCGGGCATTTCCCATCTGATCCCGGCGAAGATCGATCAGATCGCCTCCTACGGGGCGGACGAGAGGAACTTAAAGGAGGTGCGGGAGGCGATTGCCCGGGTGCGCCGGGATCTGCAGGAGCAGAGGGATGAAAACAACGACGATCTGCGCCGCCTGCAAAAAGAGGTGCACAGTCTTCGGGAACAGATATCGGTTCTGGAGAGCGGGAAGAAATCCTATCCCTCCTATCTGGAGGAGGCCAAGGCGAGCCTGGCATCAGCCCTGGCCGAGCGGTTCGGCCATCCGGTGCCGGTGGAGGTGCTGGCCGATTTAATCGAGGTGAAGGACGAGACCTGGGTGGATGCGGTGGAGGGCTTTATGGGCCGCAATAAGCTGGCCCTGATCGTTCCGCCGGAATATGCCGGGGCAGCCCTGGAGATTTATCGCCGGATGGACGCAGGGAA
>CALWLM010000020.1 GCA_944381515.1 uncultured Lachnospiraceae bacterium
TATCTCAATTCCTTCCCCAATTCCCCGATTCCGTTCTTTTCTTTCTTAATTCCTGCTTCAAATTGACTTCACTGAAATAAAGTTCTAAAATATAATAAAGGAAAGGGTTTTTATGGAAAGTGGGTGAAAAAGTATGAAGCTAATGCAGTTGGTGTATGGGATCTCCTTTTTCGCGGTTGCGGCTGCTTTTGTCTATGCGGTCTGTCTGCACCGGTGGGTAAAGAAGCAGCCGGTGACCAACAAAAAGATTATTGAGATTTCGGGTCTGATTCACGCGGGCGCCAACACCTTTATGCGAAAGGAGTATCGTGTTCTTGCCCGGTTTGCCGCAGCGGCGGCCATTGTCATCTTTATTCTGCTGCCCAGTCCTGTCTGGCAGGGGAACGTGACGGCAAATCTTTCTATGGCGGCTGCTTATCTGGCGGGTACGATTTTGTCGGCTGTGGCCGGCAAGATCGGCATCCTGGTGGCCACGCAGGCCAACTCGCGGGCAGCCGAGGGCGCGGGGGGAGGGCTGAAGCCCGCCTTTCTGATCGGCTTTCGCGGAGGCGCTGTGATGGGGCTGGCCGTGGTGGGCTTCTGTCTCCTGGGCGTCATGGCTGTTCTGTTTCTGACCGGGGATGCGACGATTCTGCTGGGCTTCTCTTTTGGGGCCAGTTCTTTGGCCCTCTTTGCCAAGGCCGGCGGAGGCATCTTTACCAAAACGGCGGATGTGGCTGCCGATCTCACCGGCAAGGTGGAGCTCGGCATTCCTGAGGATGATCCCCGCAACCCTGCTGTCATTGCTGACAACGTGGGGGACAATGTAGGCGACGTGGCCGGTATGGGAGCGGATTTGTTTGATTCCAATGTGGCTGCTATGGCATCGGCCCTGGTCATGGCGCAGTCTCTGGACGCCGGCGCCGGGGCCAACAGCGCCATGGTGTTCTGCTATGCGGCCATTGGACTTCTGGCTTCCATCATTGGGATTTCCTGCGCGAGAGTAAGCGGCAGCGGCAGTCCCACACGGGCGCTGAATTCCTCCACCTATACCACTACGGCTGTTTTTATGGCGCTTACCGCAGCCGCTACCTGGCTGCTGCCCGGTTTTCAGTGGAGGATTTGGGGAGCCTCGGCTGTGGGACTGATTGTGGGCGTAATCATTGGTATCACCACAGATTATTTTACCGATGACAGCAAACCCATCGTGCGCAAGGTGGCCCACGCTTCTCAATCCGGTTCGGCCTTTACCATTCTCTCCGGCGTCTCCTATGGCTTTATTTCTTCTCTTCCGGCCATGGCGGGGATCGCCGTCTCGGCATTGACAGCTTACAAGCTGTGCGAGCCTCTGGGAGAGGGCTACGCGCTGTTTGGCATCGCCATGGCGGCGGTGGGAATGCTCTCTATTGTGGGAATGATCATCAGCAACGATGCCTACGGTCCCATTGTGGACAATGCAAGAGGCCTGGCGGAGATGGGAAATCTGGGCGAGGAGACCATACGGGTGGCCGATGAGCTGGACAGCGCGGGCAACACGGTGAAAGCCGTGACCAAGGGCTTTGCCATCGGTGCGGCCGGCCTGACGGTTATCTCCCTTCTTGGGGCTTACATGTCTGAGGTCAACGAGGCCCTGGCCTTCCTGGGCAAAGAGCAGATCACCGGCTTTGACATCATGGACCCGACGGTCTTTTTTGGTATCCTGATCGGAGCTTCTATTCCTGCTGTATTTTCTGCCATGCTGATGCTCGGTGTGGACCGGAACGCTCAGCGCATGGTGGCGGAGATTCACCGGCAGTTTCGTGAGATCGTTGGTCTGAAGGAAGGTAAGGAAGGCGTAAAGGCCGATTACGATACCTGTATCAATATCGCTACGGAGGGCTCGCTTAGAGAACTGATTCCTGCCGGCTTGATGGCCATTGCGGCTACGGTAATTGTGGGCTTCGCAGGCGGTCCCTCTGCCATTGGAGGTTTCCTTCTGGGCAATATTGCCAGCGGCCTTTTGCTGGCGCTGTTTATGTCCAATGCAGGCGGGCTCTGGGACAATGCCAAGAAATACATCGAAGCGGGCAACGAGGGAGGCAAAGGCTCCCCCGCCCACAAGGCTGCCGTCACCGGCGATACGGTGGGAGATCCCTTCAAGGATACGGCGGGGCCTTCCATTAACACGCAGATTACTGTGGTGTCTCTGGTTGCCTCCCTGTTGTCCTCCCTTTTTGCGGCTCTTTCGCTGTTTGGATGAAAAGGCAGGCAGAGCGGATAAGATAAGCAGATAAGGCTGTTCAAAAAAGCTGTAAAAGCAGATTAAGAAATCAAATATAAGAAATCAAATATAAGAAACCAAATATAAGGAATCGCCGCAGCAGGCTGTAATCTCAGCGCGCTGCGGCGATTCTTTTAAAAAAGGGGTTAATAAGTATGGCTGTTTAAAATATTGAACCGTTAAGGTATGAATCATAAAGGTACGAAACTGTCCTTTGCCTGCACCCTTCGCCGGCATGTTCAGAAGCGTACCAGCCACAGTGTCACAAAGGACAGAAGCGTCGAGATAAAGACGCAGGTGCTGGTAAAGTTGATATCGCCGTGGTACTTCTGGCAGAAGATCGTGGCCGTATTGGCCACGGGAGCGGCATTTACCAGGACGGCGGCCGCGCATTCGGTCCCGGAGAGTCCTAACAGACGGCAGACCAGGAGGGTCAGGTAGGGGGCGGCCAGCAGGCGAAAGAGGCAGATGGCCAGAATCGGCAGAGAAAACATTTTGCCGAAGGATACCTGCGCAAAGGCGTCGGCCAGAGTGGAGCCCACCAGAATCAGAGCCATGGGACTCATACATCCCGACAGGCCGCTGCACACGTTCATGACAGGAGCCGGCAGAATGAAGCCGGACAGATTCAGCACGAAGCCAACGACCATGCCGATGATTAACGGATTGGTGGCAAAGCTTTTGACGCCCTCCTTCCAGCTGCCCGAGTGGTCGGCCGGATCAAAAAAGCTCTTGGCGGCCACGTTGGAGAAAACTCTCGTGGGCACCATGAAGATATTGGCATAGACCACGCCCGCCGTTCCGCACAGCGCCTCAATTAAGGGAATGCCGATCAGTGAGCCGTTGGAGATCAGCATACAGAATTCGGCGATCCGCTTTTTGTCCGCCGGAATGCTTCGGGGAAGCAGCCTGGTGATCAGAAGAATCAGCAGAACCACCAGGGTACCGGCCAGGATTAACAGGCCGCCGGTAATCAGCTGATCCATGTGCATGGACTGATAGAAGGAAACAAAGACGTTCATCGGCAGGATCAGTCCCAGCAGAAGCTCAGACAGGAACTGATCCTCCTTGGGGCCGGTGAGCCGTATCTTTTTCAGGATGATGCCGATGGCGAAGTACAGGAATACCTGCGCTTCTACCTGGATTAAAACGCTTCCGTCTATCATGGTCAGATGTCCTTATGCTCTTCGATGAATTTCTTGTACCAGTAATAGCTCTTCTTCGGAATGCGGCGCAGATTTTCATCCTCGTAATCCACGCGCACCAGACCGTAGCGCTTCTTGTAGCCGTTAATCCAGGAATAGAGATCCATGGTGGACCAGACGTAGTAGCCCTTTACGTTGACGCCGTCTTCCTTGGCCTTCAGAATATAATGAATGTAATTTTCCAAAAATTCAATACGCTCGTCGTCCTCCACATAGCCGTTTTCGTCAGCTACATCATAGCAGCCGTGGCCGTTTTCCGTCACGTAGATGGGAATATCGCCGTAGCGCTCCTTGCGCAGCATCAGAGTGTCGTAAGCGCAGCGGGGGTAGATTTCCCGTCCCCAGTGGTTGAGCTTGGTGGAGGGGTCCCGGTCGGTCTCAAACCAGCCGGAGATGGCGCGGGTTTCGCGGGCGGTTTTTCCGGTGCCGTCGTTGTTGCCGGCATTGTTGACCGTAAAGGCTGTGACGCCGGATTCGTTGGGTTTGACCAGCAGGCGGCTGTAGATGTTCTGTCCCAGGAAATCCACGGTGTTTTCCTTCATGATATCCAGATCTTCCTGCTTCATGAAGGAGAGGTCGATGCCGCGGGAGCGGACGGCCTCAATGAGATCCGGTTCGTAGTAGCCGCGGATGGCCGGGTCCAGGAAGCAGAAATTGCAGAAATAGTTGCAGAATTTCACCGCTTCTAGATATTCCGGCGTGGACTTAAGGGCCGTAGCCGGACCGCAGCCCTGGACGATGCCGATCTGGGCCTTTTTCAGATTTAACCGGCGAAACTCCCGGATCGCCTTGGCGTTGCAGACCATCATATTGTAGGCGCAGTGGGCATAGTCCTGGAGGTTGTTTTTCTCGTTGGGCGGATAGTTGCCCACACAGTAGTTGCAGTAAGCGTTGTGGTTGGGCTCGTTGATGGTCACATAGAGGGGAATCCGGTCCCCAAAATGCTTGAATACCACCGACGTATAGTAGGCGAATTCATCGGATATGCCGTCATAGCACCAGCCGCCTTTGCGTCCTATATAATCCGGCAGGTCATAGTGAACCAGAGTAACGTTGGGGACGATGCCGTATTTTTCGCATTCGTCAAGGACATGGTCGTAGAAGGCCAGCCCTGCCTCGTTGACTGCCCGGTCTTCCTTCGGCACGATACGGGACCAGCTGATGGAAAAACGGAAGGTGTTTTGCCCGCCCTCCGCCATCAGGCGGATATCCTCGGCATAATGATGGTAAAAATCACAGGAAACATCGCCGGTGATTCCGGTTGTATTGGCGGCAGAATGGCAGAAGTCATCCCAGACGCTGGCTCCCTTGCCGTCTTCGTCCCAGGCGCCTTCGCACTGATAAGCAGCAGTGGCGGAGCCCCACAGAAATTTATCTTGACTCATAAGCTTTATCTCCTCTGCATTATAATTGCGGTGTGGTCTGTTCCCGGCAGAATTTATTTCTGCCGGAGAACGGACGTGTATGAATTCTGATATAGATTCGGATATCATCGATTGGATTCTGATATCATCGATACGGATTCCGGATTCAGATATCGGATACTAGATACCGGATATTAGATATTAGATATCAGATATCGTCGATGGGATACATGGGCCGCATGATCCGTCTGAAAGGAATCATCCGGGTATTCTGCGGCGTGGCCCCGTCGGTCAGCGCCATGACGCAGAGACTTCCTTTGGCCAGAATCTCCGGCATCATATATCCCTGCTTGACGATGATGACTCTGTAAGCGTCCCAGTCAATCCCGGCCTGAATGAACTGGCGATGGCGGGCCATGGTCTCATTGGTATCGGCGATGGAGATATCCACGCAGGTTCCCTCCACGTGCACCAGCACATTGCGGCCGTGAATCTCGTCGTTTTGGCTCTCTTTAAACCAGCCGGGCAGCGTTCCCTTGGCCAGGACTGTTACCGTAAGCTGTACGGGGG